>JAKAMP010000213.1 GCA_021812865.1 Bacteroidota bacterium
CGCAAATCAAGGAAAGGATTCTACGAATACGATGAATCAGGCAGAAAAATCAATCCTGCCAGTATGTATTGACAGAAATAAATAGTTTGAAACACCATTTTTTGAAAACAAAAAGGCGGATGAATACAATTCATAACACGGGTGTTCCCCTACAGAAGCGGGGCAAGCTATATGACCATTTAATATAATTATTAAACAAATGAAAATATTGGTATTGAACTGTGGCAGTTCATCCATCAAATTCCAGTTGTTCGATATGGCGACCAAGGCTGTTAAAGCCAAGGGTGTGGTAGAGAAAGTGGGATTGAAAGGATCGTTTCTCAAACTAGAAAAAGAGAACGGTGAAAAAGTCAAGTTGGAGGGTGAGGTTATGGATCATTAGACAGGGATTGAATATATCCTCGGTGTGATGACGAGCAAGAAACACGGGTGCCTCGATAGCCTGGAAGAAATCAACGCCGTAGGTCACCGGGTGGTTCACGGAGGCGAAAAATTCAAATCGAGTGTGCTCATCGACGATGAGATGATCAAGGAAATGGAGAATTGTGCGGAGCTTGCACCCCTTCACAATCCGCCAAACCTCAAGGGTATATATGCCATGAAGGTGTTATTGCCCAAAGTACCGCAGGTTGGGGTATTCGATACAGCATTTCACCAGACCATGCCCAAAACAGCATACATGTATGCCATTCCTTATTCTTTATACCAGAAATACGGTATCAGAAGGTATGGATTTCACGGAACCAGCCACCGGTATGTATCACAAAGAGCCTGCGAGATCCTGGGAAAGGACATCAAAACACAGAAGATTATTACTTGTCACCTTGGAAACGGCGCTTCCATGGCAGCGATCCTGAATGGAAAATCCATTGATACCTCCATGGGACTTACGCCAGTGGAAGGACTAATCATGGGTACGCGCGCGGGAGACCTTGACCTGGGAGTGATTACCTTCATTATGGATAAGGAAGACATCGATTTCAAGGCCACCAATACCCTGATCAACAAGCACAGCGGTATCCTTGGGATTACCGGTGTTTCTTCCGATATGCGGGAAGTGGAGGAAGCCGCCCAGAAAGGAAATGAGAGGGCACAATTAGCACTGGATATGTATCATTACCGCATCAAGAAATATATCGGCACCTATATCGCCGCGCTGAATGGGCTCGACATTCTTGTTTTCACTGGTGGAGTAGGTGAAAATTCTGCTGAAACCCGCAAGCATGTGTGTGAAAATCTCAGTTTCTTCGACATTGAGATCGATGACAGGAAGAACGATAAATTGAGGGGTAAGGAAGCGGTAATCAGCAAGGATGGCAAAAAAGTCACTGTGATGGTGGTTCCCACGAACGAAGAACTGGTGATTGCCCAGGATACGATGGAAATAGTAGAAAGTTCTCATAAATAAACCACGAACGCATTGCTTATGGTGCTGAAAAACCTGGATTCTTTACTGGAAAAAGCAAGAAAGAAGACTGTTTCAAGAATTGTTGTCGTATCGGCTGAAGACTTAGCAGTTCTTTTGGCAGTTCATGAAGCCATGAAAGCAGGAATTGTAACCCCTGTCCTGGTTGGCAATTCAGTAAAAATTCAAGCATTACTGAAAGAAGCAGGAATGCAGGCTGAAGGAATCCAGATCATTGATGAGCCGGAGCCGGAAAAGGCTGCTGCTGCCTCTGTGAAACTTATCAGTCAGGGAGGAGGCGACATCCTGATGAAAGGCATGATCGCCACTGCACCATTCCTACGCGCCGTGCTTGATAAGGAGTATGGATTGAAGCAAAATGGTACTTTAAGCCATTTTGCTCTCTTCCAGTTCGGAAATTACCATAAACTCCTGGGAATTACTGATGCAGCCATGAATATAAAGCCGGAATTCAATGAAAAAATTGACATTCTGAATAATGCCACATCGGTAATGCGGAGACTTGGAGTTGAGAAGCCTAAGGTAGCTGTTCTGGCCCCGATGGAAACGGTCAATCCAAAGATTGAGTCGTCCGTGCATGCTGCCATGATGACCATGATGAACAAACGTAACCAGATCAAAGGCTGTCTGGTTGATGGTCCGCTTGCGCTTGACAATGCCATTTCCATGGAAGCAGCAGGGCACAAGGGCATTGTGAGCGAGGTAGCCGGGGATGCAGACATAATCCTGGTACCTGACCTGGATACCGGGAATGCCCTGTACAAGAGCATCGGGTTTATAGCAAACGGCCTGGTTGCCGCCATTATTACCGGTGCAAAAGTTCCGGTAGTGCTTACATCGAGGGCAGATTCAGAGCACAGCAAGCTTATGTCCATTGCGCTTGCAGCAGCCCTTGAATAACAATTCCCCACATTTGTTAAACCTGCCAAACCTCGCCATATGGCCGACAAAAAGATACTGGTGATCAATCCGGGATCAACCTCCACCAAAATAGCGGTATACCTCAATACAAGGGCTATTTTTCTGAAGAGTATCCGTCATCCCATGGAACAACTGCGCAAATTCAAGAATGTCGGCGACCAGTATGAATACCGGAAGGCCATCATTCTGAAAGAGCTGGACCATGCCGAGATTGAAACATCCACTATTGATGCAGTGGTAGGCCGGGGCGGGCTGGTCAGGCCAATCAAATCGGGAGTCTATTCCATCAATGAACAACTGAAAGAAGACCTGAAGAAAGGAGTACTTGGAGAACATGCCAGCAACCTGGGTGGCCTGATCGCAGACGACATTGCCCACTCATTTCCCAACGCAAAAGCTTATATAGCCGACCCGGTAGTGGTTGATGAACTGGAAGATGTTGCGAGGATTACCGGTCATCCGAAATTTCAGCGATATTCAATATTTCATGCACTGAATCACAAGGCAGTGGGCAGGTCGTATGCCCGGCTGCTCAATAAGACCTATGAAGACCTGAACCTGATCATTGCACATCTCGGAGGCGGAATCTCTGTGGGTGCGCATAAAAAGGGCCGCGTGATCGATGTGAACCAGGCCCTTGACGGGGAAGGACCCTTCTCTCCTGAGCGCACCGGGACGTTACCGGCAGGGGCGCTTGCCAAGCTGTGCTTCAGCGGGGAATATACGGAAGATCAGATAAAAAAACTTATTACAGGCGAAGGCGGACTGGTTGCCTATTTTGGCACCAACAACGCTTATGAAATCGAAATGATGGCGGCCGAAGGTGATGACAAAGCAAAAATGATACAGGATGCGATGGCATACCAGATAGGGAAGGCAATTGGCTGCATGGCATCCGTGTTAAGCGGTGAAGTGGATGCCATCATCCTTACAGGGGGTATCGCGAACAATCCCATGATTGTTGAATATGTGAAGAAAATGGTTTCTTTTATAGCCCCTGTGGTTATCTATCCCGGAGAAGATGAGATGCATGCCCTGGCCATGAATGGACTGAGGGTTCTGCGAGGGGAAGTGGCCTGCAAGATATACGACGAGAGCAATATGGTTTCATTCTCATGGTGTAGAGAGTGAAAAAGGCAGAATCTTGCCATTGCAGTAATGCATGCCGTTTATACAGAATGAGGCCAGGTGCGGAGCCAATTCTTCAGGGGTGATAGATGCATTATACCCTGGAAAAGCCTCCTGAAGCATTTCTGTCTGAACGGCCCCCAGAGCGACACAATTGAACGATACATTCCTTTCTTTCAATTCCTCAGCAAGGCATTCCGTAAGGGTTGCCAGCGCTGATTTTGAAGCGCTGTAGCCGGCAAGGCCTGCAAATTTCGCACTTCCCTGCACTCCACCCATACTGCTGATATTGACAACGTGCCCCCTGCCCATTTTCCCCATAAACGGTAATAGCGCCCGAATGATCAACGCCGGGCCATAATAATTCACCCTGATCATCTTTTCCAGCTCGGGCAGCTCCGTTTCCATAAAAGGACGATTGACCAGTAATCCTGCGTTATTGACCAGAATGTCAACACCGGGAACTGTATGAAGGATTGCCTCCGCCAGTGAAGGCTCTATGGAAGCGGAATCCGACAGGTCAAACCTAAGGGGTACCACCACAGATGAAGGATAATTCCCATTACAATTCCTTGCCAGTTGCTCGAGTTTATCGAGGTTCCTGGACACGGCCACAATGGTATGTCCTCCCATCGCGGCAAAGGCTCTTGCGAGCTCATGGCCTATTCCCCTGCTGGCGCCTGTTATCAATATATTCATGGTTTGGTATATTTATAATAATTTCGCACTTAGAAAGGGTATATTACGGTTTATAAGTGTTTCAACCAGTCCGGTGCAGCTTCGTCTCCTGCCATCATTTCAGAACGGGACCTTCTTACAGATAAAATTATTTTATTTATTTCGTCGCAACAAATATTCAGGGAAAATAGTTATTTGCATTATACCGATAATCTATGCGAAAACCAGGTTTATTTTTGTTTCTTCTCCTGTTATGCGCTGTTTATTTTACAGATCGCGTTAAGGCGCAGGAAATGCAGGATGAAAAGACTTATCCCACTGCCAGACGGCTGTTTTTTGGTGGAAACCTCGGGTTGCAGTTCGGTACTTACACGGATATTGAGGTTTCCCCGATTGCCGGATACTGGATTACCCCCCGGATTGCACCCGGTGTCGGGCTGAAATATGAATATTACAAGTCTCCCTTTGTGAGCGCGACTCATATATTCGGAGGCAGCATCTTCACCTCCATCATGGTGGTCAAAAACCTGAACCAGATCATAGACCTGATCCGTTCGGATATTGGCATTCTTGCCCACGTTGAATATGAAACGCTGAGCCTTGACAACCGGTATTTTAACCTTTCGGGGTATTCTACCACAGGCAGGTTTATGCAGCAGAATTTTTATGTTGGTGGCGGAATCAGACAGCCTGTAGGGGGAAACGGGGCATTTTACCTCCTGGTTCTATGGAATCTCAACCAGGATATGAACTCTTTCTATTCGAGTCCCCAGTTCCGTATGGGTTTTACATTTTAGCACCCGCACTGCAAAAATTAACTTCTGTCTGCCCTTTAATTGCAATTTTTGGCCTACATTGCAAAAATTTTTCAAGAACATGATCATATCAGAAAACAAAGTAGTATCGGTATCTTACGAACTGACGACCAGCAGCAGTAAAGGTGAAATCATTGAGACAGTAACTGCGACTTCGCCCCTTACCTTTATTTCCGGGACAGGTAACCTTCTGGCCGCCTTTGAAGAGAATCTTTCAGGGCTGAAGGAAGGCGACTCCTTCAGTTTTTCTATACCATGCAAGGATGCCTACGGAGAGCCCAATGAGAAAGCAGTGGTATCACTACCTCTTGATGCATTTATGGTAGACGGGCAGGTAGATAATGAACTATTGAAGATAGGCAGTGTCATTCCCATGAGGGACCAATCGGGACGCAGGCTTAACGGAAAAGTAAAGGAAGTTACAGACAATAATGTAACCATGGACTTTAACCATCCTCTGGCAGGGGATGATTTGCATTTCAAGGGCACTGTAGTGGGTATACGCGAAGCTACGGCCGAAGAAGTTGCTCATGGTCATATCCATGAGGAGCACTCCTGCGGATGCGAAGGTGATAGTTGCGGAAGCGACAGTTGTGGCACCGGATGCGGAGACGAAGGCTGTGAGGGTGGTTGCTGCCACTAAGCATTCAGCACAAATCAATGCAGTGTGAATGAGTCCCCGTCCCTGAGAAAGGGGTATTCATTCCTAATCGTAGCCAGGTAACCGGCCGAAAGTTCAATTGTCCTTAATTCTGTTTTATCATTTCCTGCCCTGTCGATAGGTTTGCCGAGTGGGTCGATTGCCTGTGACGCACCATTGTACACCAATCCGTTCCCATCTTTACCTACTCTGTTTACGCCGATTAC
>JAKAMP010000214.1 GCA_021812865.1 Bacteroidota bacterium
CATAAAGATGAATATTTGATTAAATTAAATGACAGATATACAGAGTTATATAGGATTGTTTACCGGTATCTGTACAATATACTAGCTCTCAGTCCATCCTCGGGCGATTGGAGTGAAGATCGGGATTGCCTGGCTGAAAAATATGGTGTAAAATAAAAATGCCGGACGAGGCCGGCATTTCATAATAGATCGGGATTATTTATTCCAGTACAATCTTCGTAACATGCATGGAATGGCTGTTGTATAGCTTGATAAAGTAAATACCCCTGGCCAGGTGAGAGATATCAATCTGTTCCCGGAAATGCCGGGCCGACGTAATTTTTCGGGTCATCACCAGCTCTCCCTGCGCATTCATCAGCTCCAGGGTGAAGTCATCCCGGTTTTCAGATATAACAGCTATCGTCACGGCATCTTTGGCTGGGTTGGGATAAACCTTGAGCAGGTTGTCAGGGCTGCTGATGTTCTCCACGGCGGTAACCTTGCTGAGGTATACCGAATCCTTTCCTGAACATCCCGTGGTATCGGTGACAATGACACTGAACCAGCCTGGGTTGAGCACAGTGTCTGTCTGCATTGTCGTACCGTCATTCCATAGATAGGAAATATATTCAGATCCTGCATCGAGTACTACAGGCAAGTTTATGTACTTGATACTGTCATTTGTACCTCCAAGTTCCACGGTTGGATTTGTCTTCAGTGTGAGATGGAATCTTATGGTATCATTCGAAGGTCGCAGGTCTCCCCTCATTTTTGTATATACTTCCATCAGGTTCGTTCCGATAGGTTTTAATGGAAATTTTTGTACTGTAAAATTGGTGTAAGTATTGCTTGGGAGTATAGCCTTCAGTACTAAGGTATCAACAACTTCTGATCCCAATCCAAGTTGGTAACCTACAGGTATCCTTTTGCCTATGGGGTACTGATTGTTCCCAAAATTCTTTATGGTAACTGTTATTCCAGGGAAGGACTTCATACACCAGACAGTATCTGAAATCAATTGGGTTATCCCAATATCATTGATATCGAGTGAAACATAAATGGTATCCCGAGTTGCACAACCATGCAGGGTATCGGTTACAGTCACATAATAGTATCCATTTGAGGTAACGGTGTAGGTCTGGTTTTCGGATCCGTCCCGCCAGAGGTACGAATAGTGTGGTCCCGTTCCGGCGTCAAGCAAATATTGCAGGGCTGGAACACCGAATGTATCAGCTCCCAAGTAAACATAGGGGTAACCCCAAATGCTGATAGTATCTCTAATGGTATCATTCGACATTCTGATGTCGCCAAGAAGGTTTACATATGCCTCTATCGTATGGCTTCCGCTGCCCGAAAAATCCTCCTGAGGCCCGAAGGAATGTATAAGGGTATTCCCTGGATAGAGATTATCATCGAGTATAAAATTTTCTTCCACCCATGCATTTGCATCCTTTTTGTAACCCACCTTTACATTGGTGCCGGAGACGATAGTGTCTGTACCTGAGTTGAGCACTTGGAGTTTAACTTGCTTCAATTCTGTGATGGAGCAGGCTGAAACAGGATCAGTAACCATATCTGCCGAAAGGTCATGTATTACCAGGTGGATGAAAGCGGTGTCGGAAGCCGGGCAGTCATGGAAATCAGTTACAGTTACCCAGTGATTTCCCATAAAGCGTGCGATATACGTTTGCCCATGAGAACCATCATTCCAAGTGTAAGTTTTGAAGCCAGGCCCTGCATCCAGTGTATCAGTTAAGCCAGCAATCGTAGTGTCAGGGCCGATGTACACAATTGGGAAGCCCCATACATTGATCAGCCTGGTTAAGGTATCATTAGTGGGTATAGAATCCCACCTGTATTGCGACCAGGCTTTCAGGTTATAAGCGCCAATCGCATGCAGATCGAGGGAAGTCTTGTTGATTGTATGCAGTAATGCACTATCGGGGAAGAGGCGCTGAGTCAGTTTTACCGTATCGATAACTGCCATTCCTCCATTAAAGCTGAAAGCAACGTAAATGGTATCTTTAACTTCCAGGGTGTCAGTACCAAAATTGCGGAATCGCACCTGTATGTATTCGCTGCTGGTCAATGAGCAGGAAGTGAAAGGGCTCAAAATGGAATCCAGACCTATGTCGGGCGTTAGCTTGCCTACCATAGTTGAATCGTAAGCTATACAACCGTTTCCACCTGTATTGGTTACACGAACTTTATACTTGCCTGCAGAGGGAAGATGAAGGGTGGAATTTGTTGAGCCATCGTAATACCAATAATAAGAATATCCTGAATTGTAATATGGCGTGAGAATGATCGTATCGGGTCTGGCAGAATTAAGTTGAAGTACCATATTGGTGGTTGGATTCGGCAATACCTGGAGGGTTGTGATTGCTGTATCATTTTTGGTGCCATAAAACCTTGGCGTAGCTTCAATTAGGGTATATGCTGTAATATGATATGTTCCGGCAGTATCGAGATTTGTTGGTTTTGTAAAGGTAAGTTTCACGGAATCGTTCACATTTACCGGAGCTGAAAGAATGAATGTATCCTTAATCGAAGGATAGGAATTGACATCGATCCCGGCAATGATCGTGTCACCTGCTTTCAAGGGGTTCAGGCCATAATTTCTCACATAAATGCTTATGAGGTTTGAGTTGACGAATTGGCATGCATTACCGAGATTATCGAAAGAGGATACGCCTACATCTTTGGGGGCTTGATATACTTTCACATCATCAAAAGCAAATCCCTCGTCATTATTTATGGCATCGCTTTTAAAAAAGAAGCGAAATTTGACGTTGGGCTGGTTTGAAACCGAATCGGGCAGCACCTGTTTAGCTGTGACCCATCCGTTGGAAATAGAATCCCAGCCTACCGTTCCAAGGGCTGAAATGATATGGTCACCATACCAGTTCCATTTCCATGCGTAGGGATGTTTGGGAACAAGTTTCCATGAAGTTCCGTTATCGGTGGAATATTGCAAAACAGCTCCGTCGTGTTCTGGCTCGGTGGCAGTCCATATTTTGCATTCAAATATGGCTTTCCCTATTCCGGTAAAATCGAAGCATGGGCCTTCCACGAACGAAGAATCATTATCATAATAGTAATTGTTCAAGTAAGTTTTCCAGCACTTGACAGGAGATGCGGCTGATTTAAGGAGCGGCCCGTTGGGTGTACCGCAGGCAAAAGAGTTATTAGAATTTCCATAGGTTCTCCATAAGGAAATAGGCTCTTCAAAATTATCGTAATATGAATTGAGGGCAATATGGCTGTATGGCAATGAGTAGATAACTTTTCTCAATGTATCATTCCTTGCATCCTGATCACCTAAGAGAGAGGTAAAAGCCATAACGTTTGCATAAACGTTGGGCGTTGAAAGATCGGCTTTTTGAGAGAAGGTATATTCAATGCTGTCGCCGACTGCAATGGGCGAATTGATAGTTTCTGTAACTGTAGTGGTTCCTGGTTTCAGGCAGTAACTCACCTGGAAAGGAGTTGAAATAGGTTCGCTCCCGTAATTCTTGATCACAATTTTAACCGGTTCGGCGTTGCTTAAGCCGCAGCCATCCTGGGGTCCTTGCCAGGAGGAAACTCCGATATCTTTTGTTACATAATTGCCTATAACCAGGAAATTATCGATGTTCCACCCGCTGGATAGTCTTGTATAGGTTGTAGGCCCAAGCTTGAACCTAAATCTGACAACGGGATTGCGTTCAAAGAGATAAGAAAATTCAGTGAGCTTTCTCATGGACCACGATCCGTCGGCTATAATACCTCCCTCGAAGCTGTTATCCCAAAGATCAATCCAGTTGGCGCCGTTGTCGATTGTCGCTTCCACCGACGCCACATCTTGCCAGTATACATTTAGCCAACGGTAGAAACTGAGGTTTATGTCTTTGTAATACAGAAGGTCAAAGGAAGGCGTAAGAGCAACGTTAGCATCAGCTTCACTAATATTGCCCGCATAATTTCCAGGGGCATCGATATTGATGCCCGTAAGATCATCTCCAATCACATTTGATCCAATATATGCTGTGGTTGGATCGGGGTTGCCGCCAGTGAAAGAATTGCCCAAGTAGCCTCCCAGTCCCTGAGGAGTTCCTCTTTGGAAGTCTCCCGTCATAGTCCAGCCAGGGTCGGTTTCAAATCCAGTGAAATATATTTTTGAATACAAATTTCTAACCCCTGCTGGTGAGATATCATTATCAGGATAAAGCGTATCGTTTGCCATAATTTCCTGCTTATGGATGGAAGCATCAATGTATCCACCCTGTGGGGCATTTTCCGAAACATCCATGGCGACCCAAACCGAACTCAGTCCGAATGGCAGGTTCTGGTTCAATCCCGAAAATGTAGCAGAGCCATTACTGAGGCTTTGAGCAGTACCGATTGGAGTGTGGGTATTGAAAAAGGTGTCTGTAGTGAAATAAAGTTTAACTCCTAAAGTTGGAATGATAGAATCCTGGCTGCATAGGGAATGTACTATGAGCGATTGCAGGGGTACTTCTCCGGTATTGCCTGCAATGGTGAAATCGATTCTCAGCACAGGATTATCTTGTGTGCCGCTTGCCACAAATTCTGTAGTGGCCTGGTTCACTTTAATGCCTGTGAGTCTTCTTTGCAAAACAGCTGTTTCCTTTACAGTAACATCATCAATACATACGCCATCGCCATATTTTGTTTTGCCCTCAAATGCAAACCGGAAACCATTATCAAGGATGGAATCGGGAATTTGCAATGTTCTGAATGTCCACTGGTCAACTGCCGTAGTATAGGCAGCCATTAACCGCCAGGTGGTGTCGGAACTCCGTGAATAATAAACCCTAAGCTCATCATTTTTTTCATATCCTCCCCAGAGCTGCTGAGCATGCCAGAAGGTAAGCACGGGTTTTGCTTTTCCGGTAAGGTTCATAAAGGGGGTGATGAGCCGGGTGGTTTCGTTATTGTAACTCTGGTAAATGAAACAGGCATTCCTCTGGCCTACCGCCGCTGTGTCGGGGTAGGTTTGCTCACGTCCCCCTCTCTGGAAGAGCCAATCAACTCCCGCACCATCCTGCTTAAGAATCATATATTGCTGTGACCAGCCAACAGGAAGAGTGGAATTTTCAAAACCCTCATAGAGAATAGGGGTCTGGGCAAAGGAAGGTATAAAAATGCCCAGCATAATAATACTCCAGAGTATATATTTTTTCATTATTTTTAACCTTAGTTAATTCATTTAACGATTTTGGCAATACGAAGTTACATAAATTTGATTTACTGAAAGGCCCCTTCTCAGAACTTGTGTTTGTTGTACTTACTGATAATACGATAAAAAAGCATTTTGAAATAAGGAAATTGGTTATTGATCAAATTTGCTTACGGCGGCAACAAAATTCATATTTATCCGTAAAAATATTAGCTAATATAAATGCATCTTTGTATGATTGGGTAGATGGATACTAACAACCTTAATATCAGGCGTTTGCGATATGCCGTTTTTGGGTTTGCACTGTTGATGCTGTTGGCAGTACCGAGGGAAAATTTGTTTGCACAAACAGACAAGGAATTTTGGTTCGTGGCTCCTGAACTAAGCTCTTCTCATGAAGACGAGCCCGTTTTATTTGTATTTACTACGACTGATCTGCCCGCAAAGATTCTCATTCAGCAACCGGCTAATCCCTTATGGGTCGATACCACGATAAATATTCCTGCTTATAGTACTATTAAATGGGATGTAACCTACCGCAAACGGAAAAACCTGATTGAAAATGTGTATGATAACCGTGATGGAATTCCCGGGAAAAGCAATAAGGGCATTCATATCACGTCAAATAACCTGATTACTTGTTATTACACAGAAAATGGCCTGTATAAT
>JAKAMP010000215.1 GCA_021812865.1 Bacteroidota bacterium
TTGCAGCGATGACAGTCTGGATGATTGGAGCGCAGTGCCGCCGGCTGCTGTTATTTTTAAGAACGACACTACATCAGATGTCAGGATCACAAATTCTTTGGATAGCATATTCATTTTGTATGAGGGCATGAACCATCCGCAATTATACTTCTGTACGGCCGACACTGGAATTGCTGTAACCCGATTTGCCGCATACAGCTTCACGTATATGATCAGCAATGATTCCTTATATTATGCCGTGTTCAATGAGTGGAAATTTAAGGACAAAATAAAGCAGGTTGTCAGCGACCAAGGTCTGAAATATGCAGTTCCCATATCAGAATTGCCTATTTTCAATAATAAAACAGATTGTCTTTTAGGTGTATATTCGTTTTCCTGCACTCTTCCGGATACGCTTCTTTCGCTCATCCGGAAGGTTTCGTTTCCGCGCTCGCCTCAAAATTTTACGGTTACAAACAACCCGTATTTCCCTAATACATCATTGTACTTAAGCTGGAACAGTGTATCCGACGCCACTTCATATATAGTAGAAAGATCGGACGGCAACGCCTCCGGTTTTGTATTTAACCAGGAGGTGGCTGCTAATGATAACCGAGGCCCGCATATCGATCTTTACCTCGATTACAATACTACCTATTATTACCGCGTTTGCACAGTGAATAATTTGTATCGTTCATCTTTTTCTGACACTGCATTCGGGAAGCCGTTTGCTCTTGGTGTGGATGAAGACAAGATACCGGAGATTCTGGTTTATCCGAATCCTGTTGGAAACGACAAGCATCTTAAAATCGATTGGCCTGGGCAGGATAGATTCAGGGTTGTGCTATACAATGAATTGGGAAAGGAAATGTATTCGAAAGAAACCTTTAATGGGGAGATAATGCTTATTCCGTCAGAAGCGAAATTGACAAAAGGCATTTATTTTATTTCTGTAGCGGGGAAGGCTTCAAAAAAGATCATAAAATTAGTTGTGGATTGATGTGGTAAGGCAAGCCGAATATGAACAAAATGTTGTGTAACAATTAGAAGCAATAGAGTTTATTTCATAGATTGAGGTTAGTTTAGGTTAGTTATGGCTAGGCTGTCATGCACAATGGCAGCTTTGCTTTTTGAACAAAGTTAAAGCCAGGGAGGCTGGCAGAATCATTGGTCATTAGAGAGACGGGTTCCTTAAACCATATTCTTTGGGTGAAATACCAAACTGCTTGCCAAAACAAGTGGTGAAATAAGAAGGAGCAGTGAACCCAACCTGATAAGCTATTTCTGAAATGTTGTAGCGGCCTTCCTGAATTAATCTGGCGCCTTCTTTTAGCCTGATGGTTCTGATAAACT
This sequence comes from Bacteroidota bacterium, assembly GCA_021812865.1. Taxonomy (GTDB): domain Bacteria; phylum Bacteroidota; class Bacteroidia; order Bacteroidales; family JAAYUG01; genus JAKAMP01. Next base: position 1,333 of record JAKAMP010000215.1, read on the forward strand.
CACCGGGCGTCTGGCCGGTAAGGGCAGTAATTTTCCTGTGCAAGTGCATCCGGCTCATGCCCAAGTCAGTGCTCAGATTGTTAACGCTCAGTTCCGGATCGGAAATTCTGTTTTTTACAATTCCAATGGCTTTTTCAATAAAATCTTTGTCTCTTCTGTTTAATGTGAAATCTTTAGATTCAATGTCAACCTCTTTACTGAAAAGTTCACGCAGCCTTATTCGCGACCGGATGAGATTTTCAATCCTGACTTCGAACAATTTGAAATGGAATGGTTTTTCAATATAATCATCTGCTCCGGTTTCCAGCCCGTCTATTTTGTCCTGAACCGATGCCAGCGCAGTAAGCAGTATAACCGGTATGTGGCTGGTGAGTATATCTTTCTTTAATTTCCGGCATAACTGAATTCCGTCCATTTCGGGCATAATGACATCACTGATTATGAGATCGGGAATCACATCGACAGCCATTTCGAATCCGGCTTTTCCATTTTCTGCTTCAATAATCCGGAATTTTTCCTCCAGCCCTTTTCTTATATATTTGCGCATTTCGGGATTGTCTTCCACGATCAATATTACTGGAACATGTTCGTCGGGATTGAAAATTCTGCCGCAATCATTTTCAACCAAAGCCAGGTCATCAGCATTCGGATAGGGAGAGGTTGTGTCTATAGCCTCCGGTGCATTTGCATCACGAACCTCCGTATTTTTCTCCGATTCTGTAAGATGATTTTCACCCGTATGCAGCCGCACAATAAACTCCGATCCGATATTGCGTTCACTGTTTACCTGAATTTCACCTTTATGCAGCAGAACAAGATTTTTTGTCAAAGCAAGCCCGATTCCCGAACCGATATGTCGGGTTGAATCTGAACTCCCAACCTGATAATACCTGTTAAAGATATTTTCAATGGATGGACCTGAAATCCCGATACCATTATCCTTTACTTTAATAGAAATACATTCCTTGACTGGGAAATTTTCATCTTTTATGAGGTAACAATTAACCAGAGCAGTATCCTGGGTACCCTTGCCTGCTTGTATTTCAACGATTATCTCCCCTCCGTCGGCTGTAAATTTGAAAGCGTTATAGATCAGGTTATTCAGAATTTTGACAAGCATTTCAGCATCGAACCAAAGATCAACAGATTGAGCATAAGAGGAAAAACGGTATGTGATATGTCTTTTCCCCGCTAATTCATCGTAACTATGAAATATTTCCTGGACAAAACTAACCACGTCACGTTTATGGGCATTGAGCAGCATCGATCCTGTCTCGGTCTTTCTGAAATCCATCAGTTCATTTATCAGCCTCAACAGGTATTTTGCATTTTTATAAATAAGAGACACCGACTCTTTGAACTGACTTGTTAACTTACCAGAATTGGCAATCGTTTCAATTGGCGAAATAATGAGTGCAAGAGGGGTTCTGAATTCGTGGGAGATATTGGTAAAAAACTGGATTTTAAGCTGATTGAGTTCCTCCATTTTCTGCTGATCCAGCTTTTCCAATGCAACTTCCGATTTTAACCGTTCTCTGGTTTTTATATCCTGATAAATAAGATACAGGATAAAGGCAAGCACGGCCACATACAATATGAAAGCGATCCATGTTTTCCAGATAGGCGGAATAATGACCACTTTCAGTACGATGGGCTCGTCTTCCCAAACGCCGTCATTATTTGAAGCTTTTACCTTGAAATAATAGGTTCCTCCTTTAAGTTTCGTGTAGGTAGCTCTCCGATTGAATGCATCGGTGTACAACCATTTATTATCCAGCCCCTCCATCTTATATGCATACCGGTTCTTATTGGATGATGCATAATGCAGCGCAGCGAACTCGATGGTAAAAACATAATCTTTGTATGACAGCCTGATCTCTTTGGTTTCACTGATATCCGAATTGAGTACAATCCTTCCGTTTACATACTGGCCGGGGTTTACTGGTTTATTGAAAATATACAGGCCGGTAAATACAAGTTGAGGCTTGTAATTGTTCTTTTGGATGCTGTCCGGGAAGAATGAATTGAATCCATTAATGCCCCCGAAGAACATTTCGTTGCTGCTGCTTTTGAAACAAGTGTGTTCGGAGAATTCATTGCTCTGCAATCCATCGGTTTCATCAAAATTGGTGAACTCGCCTGTGGCCGGATTAAACTTCGATATCCCTTTATTCGTGCCCATCCAAAGGCTCCCTGTTCTGTCCTCCATGATGGATTGTACACGATTACCGGCTAAGCCATCACTTTCCCTGTATTTAATAAACCTGCATTGATTCGGGTCAGAACATTCAACCATCTTATTTAAACCATCGCTTGTGGCAACCCATAAAACACCTGCTGATGACCGCAGTACCATAGTTACTTCATTGCTGCTGATGCTGTTGGTGTCGCTATTGCTATGCATATACCGGATAAAGGTAACCGAATCAGCCCGGGTAGTTTTCATCATCCGGTCTAATCCACCCCCAATGGTCGAGATCCACATGTCACTATTCACGGGGTCATTATAAATATACCTTACCATGTTGCTCGAAATGGAATGAGCGTCTCCAGGATTATTGGTATACCTGATGAACCGGCAGCTATGCTTACCTGTGGTCTTTATACAATGATGAAGCGCACCCCAGGTTCCGATCCAGAGGGTCTCATCATCATCAGCTGCAATAGTGAATACAGAATTACTTACCAGACTGTCTTTATTACTAAAGTCCATGGTATGATAACTAAACAACCCTGTTTTCGTGTTAAGTATATTGATGCCACCGTTGGTGCCTATCCAGAGCTGGTCACCGAAGAATTCATTCAGCGAGAACACATTCTTCCCATACAGCAACCTGTTATTGGGCCTTGCAGCCTTGTCTGCCTCGAAATCATTGGATGTACCCTGTATATGAGAATATATGCCGGATCTTCTGTCGTAAGTGTACAGGCCATCGTCCAACGTTCCAACCCACAACAGCTTATGGCGGTCCTCATATAAAGCCCGAATGAAATTGCTTGAAGGTGAATTGTTATTGTTTAATGATATTTCATATTTGGTAAATTTTTTCCTTAATAAATCTACCTTGTTTACACCTCCCCCCAGTGTGCCCATCCATAAAACACCGGTCCTGTCTTCGAACAAACACTTGATTGAGTTATTATCCAACCCGAATTTATTGGATTTGCCCGCTTTATAATTGTTGAACTTCTGCGTTGGGATATTAAAACAGGACACCCCCCCTCCACGGGTTCCGATCCATAAATTTGAAAACCTATCCTGCCGTATGGCGAGGACAATATTGTTTGGCAGACTGCCGGCATTGCCTTCAATGTGCTGGAAGTGTCTGAATCGTATACTGTCCCTTCCATTGAATTTACTAACTTCGAGTTTGTCCAGCCCGTTCATCGTACCCACCCAGATGTTCTGATTTCTGTCCTGGTAAAGAGAGACAGTGGCATTGGAGATTATGCTATAGGCATTGCCGGAATCATGCATAAAATGCGCAACCACAACAGGCTGTCCCCTGCTATTTAAACGGACCACATAAAGTCCATTCCAGGATGCAAGCCAAAGGTAGCCCTGATTATCCTCAAGGATAGAGTTGATCTCAAAATTCAAATAGTTGCTGAACCTGAGATCTGGGTTTGCATCGGATGTCAGGCTGGTGACGGATAATCCCAGCTGCGTGCCAATCAACAAATGATTTCTGGAATCCGAAGTGATGAAATTGATCACATTACTGTTGATGCTCAATGAATCGCGATTCGTCCGGTAGGAAGTAAAATCATCCTTATTCCTGTTATAATGGTTCAACCCTCCGCCAAAAGTTCCGACCCAGAGATTTCCATACTTATCTTCATAAATAGATTGAATGGAATTGCTGCTGATGCTATTGGGAACCACCGCATTCTGCCGGTAAACCTTGATTAGATAACCGTCGTAACGGTTCAGTCCATCAAGAGTGCCGAACCACATAAAACCTTTCCTGTCCTGGAGAATACAATTAACTTCACTTTGTGACAGGCCTTCAGTTATGCTAATGTGCTCGAATCGTAAACTTGTTCCTTGCGCACGGATTGAGCCATGGATAAGAAATAAAATCCCGATTGCCAGGTAGTAACATTTACGCATTTTAGTGTTACAGCTATTGACCCACTGATCAAAAATATGAACAAAAAAATTAATTAGACAAACGAAATCCATAAAACCATGTTGCATGCAAGGGTAAAGATTGGCTGCTCTCAGCAGAAAAATTTGTATAATTACTTTACCATCAGAAGGGTATGGTAATCTTTTTCTATTAAAATATTTACCTGGCTTTTCTATGTCACCAGGTCAGAATAAATGAAAGCTGGGGAAAATTATTTTCCTGAACGGCTGAATGCATTTCAAAGGATAAAAACCGATATCGTTGATTCAGCAGAAAGTCAAAGGAGACGAGAAGTGATGTTCAGTCTCTCAACTAATCTCAG
>JAKAMP010000216.1 GCA_021812865.1 Bacteroidota bacterium
GCGCCGTAGGTGAATCCTTTGGCTTCGCGCAGGATGAGGAACAACTGTCCCACAGCGCTTCCGCCAAGTTTGTAGTTCATCACTGAAGCCGGGTAGAAGTCGGGATTGTTTCTGGCCAGGGCGAGGTAACCGATGTTGATTACGGACTGTTTGGCGCCGGGCAGGTCGACGAAGTAGATAGTAGCTTTTTCGGGAGCTGCAGGGTTTTTAAATGCAGGAATGTTCACCTGTTTCGCCTTCCATGCAGTGGCAAGATTTTTCACAGCCTGCTCCGCTTCCTGGCGTGTGATGTCGCCTGCGATATTAAAGGAAGCCACAGTGGGGGAGAAAGCGCGGTTGTAATATGCTTTCAGATCATCCAGGGTAATGCTGTTCACCGTGGTTTCATTACCAGTTACCGGGATATGGAAAATATTGTCTTTACCGTAGAGGATCTGGCTGAATGCCAGGGATGCGAGGTAATTGGGGTCGGCTTTTCTCTGGAGCAGACCGTTAAGTACTTTTGACCGGGCGATGCCGAATTCTTTTTCGTCCCAGCGGGGCTGGAGCAGGATTTCCTGAAGGAGATCCATAGTAGGCTGTAAATTGCGCTTCAGAGTGCGCACTGAGACATCGACCGATTCTTTACCGGCTCTGACAGAAATGCTGGAACCTAAAAGGTCGATGGCTTCTTCCAGGTCTTCGGGGGTAAAGTTTTTAGTGCCTGCCATCAGCATTTCGGCCACCAGGTTGGCTTCACCCACTTTGTTCTTATCGTCTAGCATCTGGCCGCCTTTCAGGCTGATACTGAACTGAACCAGGGGCAGTTCATGCTGTTCGATGCCCATCATTTTCATGCCATCGGAAGCATTCGACTGCCAGATTTTCGGTATGTTGATGACCGGATCGGGGCCCGGGACCGGAGGTTTGGAGCGGTCGAAGCGGGTAGGAGTTTTCACGATAGAATCATTTCCGCTGATGTTGGCGAGGTTAACCTGGTGTGCTTTGGTGATGTCTTCTTCGACAATGCCCGAAGGCTGTGAGTTGTCAGCTGCAAGCTCCTTCCGGCCCTTGGGAACGAAGCTCGTCAGGATATAGGGTTTATCCTTAATGTATTTGTCGTATACGTTTATAATGTCTTCCTTCGTCACAGCGAGGCTGTTTTGCAGATCCTTTTCAATAAAAGAAGGATCGCCGGCATATTCGTTATATCGGGCGAGCTGGAAAGATTTGCCCAGCACGGAACTGATGCCCTGGTAAAACTGGGTTTCGGTCTGAGCTTTCAGTCTTTCGAGGTCCTTATCCGAAATACCATCCTTTTCGAATCTGGCAAAGGCTTCAAAAATTCCTTTTTCCACATCGTTGAGGTTCACTCCTTCATTTGCAGTGATGGTAATGCTAAATTTGCCGGTCAATTCCTGGCTGCTGTTATTTGCATTTGTCCGGGAAGTAAGTTTTTTCTGTTCCACGAGAACTTTGTAGAGGGGCGCTTTCTTTCCGTCGGAAAGGATCTGACCCAGAAAATCGAGAGCGTAGGAATCTTTGGAATACTGTTCAACCGTAGGCCACACCATGGTGAGCTCGGGGGCTTTGGCGAAATTATCTTCGTGGTAGAAGCGTTTGGTCTGGTTCAGGGTAACATTCATGGGTTTGGGATCTTCCACCGGAGCGCCTTTTGGAATCTCTCCAAAATATTTTTCCACCAGGGCTTTTGCCTCAGCGGGTTCAAAATCGCCGGCAATCACCAGGGTGGCATTGTTGGGTACGTAGTATTTGTCGTGGAACTGTTTTACATCTTCCACAGTAGCGTTCTGCAGATCCTGCATTTCGCCAATCACCTGCCAGTTATAGGGATGGTTTTCGGGATACAGGTTTTTATCAATGAGGTAGTCGGTGAAGCCATAGGGACGGTTGTCCATGGATTGTCTTTTTTCGTTCTGAACCACGTTTTGCTGAACGGCAAACGCCTTCTGGGTAACCGTATTGGTAAGGTATCCCATGCGGTCGGATTCCAGCCAAAGCATGGTTTCCAGACCGTTTTTCGGTACCACTTCAAAATATACGGTACCGTCGCTTCCGGTTCCGCCATTCAGGGTGCCGCCGGCATTTTGAACCAGTTTCATGAACTGGCCCGGGCCAACGTTTTCAGAGCGGGCGAACATCATGTGTTCGAAGAGATGAGCAAATCCCGTTCGTCCTTTCACTTCACGGTTTGAGCCCACATGGTATTGAATAGCCACTGCCACCATGGGATCGGATTTGTCCTGGTGAAGAACAACGGTTAAGCCATTAGGCAACTGGTACTTTTCGAAAGCGATAGAGAATTTGCCCTTTTTGCCGTCGGTGGAAGAAGTAAGGACAACAAGCAGAATCGTTAGCAATAGTCCTGCCAGTCTTTGTTTTCTTGGTGTCATAGTTTTTAGGTTAATGATGGATAGGTTGTATTGAGGCTGATTTTAAAATTTTGAAGATAATGAGAGTTGACTGAAAAATTGTACTTAACTTTGTTCTGTTATTTAACATATTGTCCATTTACAGCCATTTCCCGGCTAATATAGTGATCATTTTCTCTTCAACAACCTAATCTGCTCAGCTATGTTGCGTGAAAATTTCGTTGAAACCCTCGAAATGAGTATCCGGAGTAACTGGGATATTCTGTCGCTTGCCGATTACCAGGGCGCATCGTGGAAGTACAGTGATGTGGGGAGAGAGATGCTGCGGCTACAGCAGATTTTCAATGCGGCCGGGATTGGACCGGGCGATAAGGTAGCCATGATTGGCAGGAATTCTGCCAACTGGGCCATCGCTTACCTGGCAACCATAACCTACGATGCGGTGATCGTTCCCATTCTGGCCGATTTCACGCCTGCCGATGTGTTGAACATCATTAATCATTCCGACTCGGTGCTTCTGTTCGCAGCCGATAATATCTATGAGAATCTTGACAAATCGAAAATACCCCATATCCGGGCGGTTATTTCTCTTACGAACCTGATGCCTCTTGCCGGTACCGATGAAGACGGGTTAAGGATGAAGATGGAAGAAGCCAGCGAGGCATTCCGGGCAGGAATAGACAAGATTGGGGCTAATGACTTTGTTCTGAAGAAAGTTTCCAACGATCATCTTGCAGTGATCAGTTATACCTCTGGAACTACCGGTTTTTCGAAAGGGGTGATGCTGAATCATAACAGCCTGATGGCCAATGTGAGGTTTGCCCAGGATCATATGCCTTTACAGCCCGGCGACCGTATTGTTTCGTTTCTTCCGCTTGCTCATGCCTACGGGGTGGCATTTGAGTTCCTGTTTCCCTTTTCCATTGGCTGCCACATCACTTTCCTCACGAAAACCCCTTCGCCAACCATTCTGCTGCAGGCTTTTGCGGAGATCAGGCCACGGCTGGTGCTGTCGGTTCCGCTCATTATCGAAAAAATCTATAAGAACCAGCTATTGCCTGTGATCAGCCAGGGACCTGTTTCAACCCTTCTGAAGATCCCGTTTCTCAGGCGGCTGGTATACCGAAAGATTTATAAGAAACTTTATAATATTTTCGGGGGCAATTTCCATGAAATCGTGATTGGCGGGGCAGCGTTTAACCGCGAAGCGGAGGTATTTTTCCGAAAAATCGGTTTCCCGTTTACCGTTGGGTATGGCATGACCGAGTGTGGTCCGCTGATCAGTTATGCCTCATGGAAGACCACGAAACTGAAGGCCGCCGGGCGTCCGGTCGATACCCTCGAGATAAAAATCGATTCTGATGATCCTGCAAAGATCGCGGGGGAGATCATGGTAAAAGGCGAAAACGTGATGCTCGGGTATTACAAGAATCCTGAGGCAACGGCTGCCGTGCTTACCCCTGATGGCTGGCTGCACACCGGCGACCTGGGTGTGATGGATAAAGAACACAATATCTATATCCGGGGCAGGAGCAAGAGCATGATCCTGGGTGCATCAGGACAGAACATTTACCCGGAGGAGATCGAAGCACGGATCAATAACCTGAAATATGTGCTGGAATCGGTGGTAGTGGAAAGAAACAACCGGCTGATCGCTTTGGTTTGTCCTGATAAGGACAATATAGCAAAAGACGCTATAACCGATGAACAGTGGAAAGAGATGATGAATGAAAACCGCAGGCAGATCAATGCCCAGTTGCCTTCGTATATTCAGATTGCAGAGTTTTCACGGCATGAAGAGGAATTTGAAAAAACGCCGAAGAAAAGCATCAAACGGTTCCTGTATTCCTGAGCAGGTTAGCGTTATCCAATCCAGCAACTAATTATCAATTATCTTTTCCGGAATAAGGTGGAAAGGGATTTTCAATATTGAGCGGTAGTCTTCGCCGGTCATGGCCATGGATTCATCGTCTTCTTCGAAATACCAGTTGATCTCGATTGAATTGAGGGGTTCGGCCATTTTTTCGATTTGTTTAAAGATGTACAACATCCATTTGGTGGAACCGGTATTGATATAAGAAAGCCTGATATTCAGGATTTGCAGTTTGTTTTTGGGCAAATGGGATATCTGGTCAAGAAGAATAGAATAAAAGTTCATGGGATCAGGGAGAGTCGATTTTCCTTGAATTTCAATGCTTCCTCTTTTATCATCCATTTTTACCATGGGTGAATTCGACGTTTCCTCAAATAGCATCACACACATCATCGTACAGTTAGATTGGGTAAAAATATTTTAAAATTTTTAAAATATTGAATTATTGAGTTGAGATTGATTATTTCGAATAGGTGATATTGCTCACAGGTTATTGGTTATTCAAAAAGAACTTTTCAATTTCGCCTTCACATCCATCCGGCAACCGGTAAACGTTCTGTTCAGGCTGCCACCAGATTAATAGGCAAATGCAGGGTGGTAAGGTATTTCCGTCCGGTTCTGAGGATTTTCTCATTGGCCGGAGTATAGTACCAGTTCACTACCATATTAGCATTGCGGGTTTTATGCAACTTCTCAAGCTGCTGCATTACATGTTGCAACCAATACACCGACTGACTATTCACGTCGTCGAGCATGAAATTCACGATACGTGTATTGGCATCAGCAAGGTTAAATGCGTGAATCCATTTTTCCAATTGCCGGTAGAATTCAGCTGCAGGTTCGAGGGTGGAGTTACCCTTTATTTCCAGAAGTCCCCTGCCGGCATCTAAGATAACCCGGGGAGAATGATCGCTTGCATCAATATTGAAGGTATTCATACCAGGGAAACAGATTGATTACCTGACAAAAGTATAGCAGTCTGTTATCCTGATCATAAATATGAAACTGATATGCAATATCAATTCATGGTGATTCTCATCACTCTAATTTATGTTTTTTTCCGATTGTTCCACCAATGAGTAAACCGGTAAGTACAAGAACCAGTATGCCGGTGATCCAGAATGTCCAGCGGTTTACCACCCTGGCTTCAGCCATCAGCACATCATCCTTGAAGAAGAATTCACCCGGTTCCACTTCCCAGGAAAGAAGGTTGCCATTCATGGAACCTGCGTTGGTAGAAATGATCAGTCCGGGCATGGCCACTTGGCTGGCGTAAGTATTGATGGTGACCGACTGCATCTTTTCATATCGAGTGTCAAGGGCGATATAGGAGGCAGAATCTAAGCTCTCCGAACGGGTTTTCAGTTCTGCCGGCAGGTAAGGGGCCATCAGTTTGAAGACAACCAATGACCAGGAATTGTTGGATCCCAGGTCATCCAGGTTGGTTTTTTCCTGAATAGATTTCTTTATGGCTTCGAAAATGGTATCTTTTTTCGAAAGGAGCTCTTTTGAGTTGATCCCAGGTTCATTCA
>JAKAMP010000217.1 GCA_021812865.1 Bacteroidota bacterium
TCGGTAGACCATCCGCCGGGAGTAGCATCACCAATCAGACCCCAGGTGTTAGCGCTGTAGGTATACTGGTTAGGGACGCTCAGATTAAGGGTAATGGCATAATCACCGGCGGCACTGACTGCAATGTTCGAACCGCCCGCATCGAGGGTTGATCCGTCGGCAGCCGTACTACCATAGTTTAGGCTCCAGTCGGATGTTCCCCTGAATTTGAAGGATCCGCCGCTGGTCATGTGCAGGCCGAGCTGGAAGGTGAGATTTGCCGGGTTATAGGTCATATCGGTCTGGGTACCCCATCCGCCGGGTGTGGCATCGCCAATCACGCCCCAGTTGGTAAGGGTAAGGGAATAGGTCTTAGCAGTCAGGTTGGCCCTGATGAGGTAATAACCGGTAGAAGCAACCGTAATGTTATTGCCGGGGTTTGTAAGTCCACCCGAACCATTGTCGCCAAAGGTATGGGCATTGTCCCAGCTGTGGTCGGTAGTGAGCTTGATGCTACCGCTTGTCAGCCATACATAGCCTTCAGCCTGTCCGCCACTGGTTACGGTATTGATAATATACTTTGCGTTGTCGCTGTTATCCCATCCGTTGTAATCGCCAACCACCCACATTTTGGTAATATCGGCCAGGGTTGTGAAAGTAATATCGGCTCCGTAATTGGTTCCGGCATCATTGATTGCATAAGCACGCACATGATAGGTGGTGTTCATGCTCAATCCGGTGGCATTATAGGTCAGGGAGTCGTTCGAAGCAACAACCGGCGCCTTTGTATCAGCGGTAGTCGGATTGGCGTTCAGGCCATATACAAAGCCCATTTCAGTAACTGTGCCTCCGCCGTCATAGGTAAACATGCCGTGGAAGGTAGCGGTGGTCTTGTCAATATTGGAAGCGTCGCCTGTGGTTACGGTTGCAAAGGCAACAGGAGTGGTAAAGCTTACTTCATTGCTATAAGTTGTACCGATCTTGTTGGTTGCATAAGCCCTGTAATAATAGGTTGTATTTCCCTGCAGATTGGCAGTAAAACTGGTGAAAGTGCCTTTTCCGGTACCTTCAGACGTTTTGGTGCCGCTGACTGTAGGATGTGCGGTGAGGCCATATACAACACCTCTCTGGATGATATCGGCTGAAGGATCAGGACCTCCGTCGTCGGTAATATTGACATCGGTAGTAGCTGTAACACCCTTATCTGTGGTATTGGTTAACGTGGGTTGAGCGATGGCAGCAATGGTAGGAATAGCTGCCCTGGTTTTGAAGCTAATCTCATCACCATAAATGGTAGTGTTAGCGTACATGGCATATGCACGGGCATGATAAGTGGTGAGGCGTGCGAGCCCCGAGAGTGTAACATTGAAGGTAGCCTTGGTTATTCCGCCAGCATAAACAACCTTGTTGCTTGAGGTTGTGGGAGCGGGCAGGGTATCATAGCAAATACCTCTTTCAGTGAAGCCAGGACCGGCTGCAACCACAAAGCCAACTACCGTAGCAGAGTCCCACGACAGGTTCAGGACTTCCGAAGTAGACAATTTCGGGTCGAGCCTGACATCCGAACCTTCCTTTGTACACGCGGCAATGATTAGGGTCGCCGCAACAAAGAGGGTCATTAATTTACTGATTGATATTTTTTTCATACATCTTGTTTTTTCACATTTCAAGGATCAATGATAGTTAAATGCTTGTCGGATTGGAGTTTCACTGTGCCGGCTGAAAATCCGGACACAGTGAAACTTATCCTGCTTTCGTTAGTTGTTTTTCACAATAGTAAAGGTTCCGGTTTCAGAGCCCGTGGTTGCATTGGTGATGGTGAGGGTGATGGTATAATTCCCTGCCGCCACAGTAATATTGGCGCCGTTATGAGTCAGGCTATTGGTTGTACCGCCGAGGTTCCATGACCATGCATCATTCAACCTGAATTTGATATCCCCGTCAATCAGGTTGGTGGTAATACTCCAGGTACCCGTTTTGGCATTATAGTCCATTTTCGAGTCAGGTGCATTCCAGCCATTGGGTGTTGCAGAACCCACCAGTCCAATCATGTAAGGAGATGTTGAGAGGGTGAGCGCCTGGGTATTTGCTTCTACAAAATACCAGCCGGCAGCGCTTACCGTGATTCCTGCTCCGTCAACCGTCAGGGTATTGCCTGTGGCGCCATACATCACATTGGCATCGGGATCTTTCAGGGTGAATGGTTTGGAAGGATCCAGCTTCACATATCCTGAATAATCGCCATTACCCAGCGGTGATTCAATTTTCTGAGTGAGGCCCGAGCCGATGAGGTCAAGGCGGGGAAGTCCGTAAGTTGTGATCACTACAGATTTTACATCAGAACTGGACATGATTGGAGTATAGCCCGTGCCTGCGTCAATCACCAAAACCGCCCTGATGCGAAATTCCACGCTGGAAGTGGTATCGGTTGGAAATTTCTTAATCAGGAGGCCGTTCAGGTCGCTGACGCTGAATTTAAAGGCAGCGTCGCTGATCTGGTTGGCCAGGACCAGGGCGTTCTGGAAATTGTCACCGGCAGTATCCACTTCAAGGAAATAATTAGCGGAAGGCTGGAATCCGGGATTCACAGGCGTGCCGGCAAACACAACAGTATCTGTACCGTTTGTCCTGATCAGGGTGAGATCAGGCATCGTTTTAATAGTGGGTGCAACCGGGTTGCTCAGCAATACGGCTTTTGTCTCATCCTTCTCACAGGATGCCAAAAGTCCCAGCAACCCAATGAAAGCGATATATATACTCAGTTTCTTATTCATTGCTCAGAAGATTTAAAATTAGTAACCAGGATTTTGCTTGATGTTCGGGTTGGCAGATACCTCTGCGCCAGGGATGGGGAATACATTCAGGTGAGGATCGGTATTCACGCCTTTTGGCTGGCCGCCTTTCCATTCCCAGTTATAATCACCATTGGTGAATTTGCCGAAGCGAACGAGGTCGGTGCGACGCTGCCCTTCATAATAAAATTCACGTCCCCGTTCATCGAGCAGGAATTGGTCGGTAAGCTGGGCTTCACTGATATCGCCGCTGGTACCACCAAAAGCACGTTCCCTGATCACGTTGATATCGGCAACGGCGCTGGTCTTATCGCCCAGTCTGTATTCGGCTTCAGCCCTCATCAGGTAGGCATCGGCGAGACGGAACACCGGGAAATCGGTGCTGGCATAGGCCGGGTTGTAATCGGCGGCCTGGCTTCCATCGGCATTCCTGGCGGTGAATTTATATACGCCGATCCCAAATTTTCCGGCTGAAGAAGGGCTGGGAATATCCCACTGATATTTAGTACGGAGGAATACGCGCTTATCTTTGCACTGGGCAAAGATGGTATCGCTGGTTGGAACCGGCACATTACCGTAGGTGGCAAGGGTATCCACAAGCACATTCACGAAACTCCTCTTGGTGCGGTTTCCATCCCAGTTGGTATTGGAAGTAAGACCATGATACCATTCAGCTCTGATATAGTCATTATCACTACAGGATTCAATAATGAAGGTCGTACCCACATATCCCTGGGTATGGATTCCGTCCTGTTCCCAGGCAAAAATCATTTCGTGATTGTGAGGATAATCGTTATCAGCGCTGAAATTCTGCCTGTAATCCGTAGCAAGCTGATATGCACCGCTGTTGATCACTTTATCGGAATAAAGTTTGCAGCTGTCCCATTTTGCAGTTCCGGTAAACACTTCAGCATTGAGATAAAGCCTGGCGAGCAACATCCAGCATGCGCCCTGGTCAGCTTCGGGATAGGAAGAACCGGGGGCGCCGAGCTTGTCTTCAATGCCGTGGAGTTCAGAAACCACGTAATTGAAGAGTTTCTGACGGGCAACTACCATGTTCGGATCCAGCTGCTGGGGGAAAAACTTACCCACGCCATCCTTATCGGTGGTGAAGGGAGGATTTCCAAACAGGTCCATATCCCAGGTATAAGCCAGGGCTCTCAGAAAGCGTGCCTGTGCATTGTATTGCTGAATCTGGGGATTAGTGTTCCCATTCGTAAGCCTGATGAAGTCATTGGCATAAGTAATGCTCAGGCTAAGACGTTGGTACAGTGCAGTAAGAAAGGTATTATTCTTATTCCAGGTCTGGGTATTCAGGTCAGAAATCCCCACGTCAGTCCAGGCGCAGATGGCCTCATCGGTGGTGATTTCCTGGAGATTCCAGAGAGCCCTTGTGGTGGTGAAGAAGTTACCGTCGCTGGAAGCAATGTCGTCGCCCCCATTGGCTCCCTGCCCGGATATAATGAAGCTAGCATAAATCTTTCCCAATACCTCTTTTGTATAGGTAGGATTCGAGTTCAGGTTTCCCGCCATGATCCTGGTGGGATCCTTAGGTACCACATCCAAATCTTTCACACATGATGAAATCATCAATAAGGCTGAAAGAAGTATTCCCAGTGTTATTATTTTTTTTGTCATATCGCTCGAAAATTAAAAATTAAGATTGATGCCAAGCATAAATGTGCGTGGCCTAGGATAGAAGTTGTTATCAATACCACCTGGTACTTCCGGGTCGAGGCCCTTATATTTGGTGATAGTCATCAGGTTCTGCACAGTAAAGCTGAGGCGTGCGCCGAGTGACTTGTATATTTTGTCAAAGTTATAGCCTGCGCTCAGGTTGTCAATCTTGAAGTACGAAGCATTGCTTACGAAATAGTCGCTGGTGAACTGGCGTTTCACAAATTTTGTGTCGCTCAGGAAAGTCGGGAAATTTTTCCAGTAACCGATTTGCGACATCTGGTCATATGATGCACCTGCAGCAAGCTGGTTGTAAACATAATTGCCGATGCTTGTACGGGTCGACATGGAAAGGTCGAATTTCTTGTAGCTGAAGCGGGCAGAGAATCCAAGCAGGTAGTCGGGAACAGGATTGTGGTAGATGTACTTATCATCGTTGTTGCCGTTTACTGTTCCTCCCTGGCCTGAAAGGTCAACATACAGGCCCTCCACAGGATTGCCATTGGCATCGTATACCTGCTTGTTCACGAAGAAAGAGTAGGGTGCGTATCCAACCCGGGTAACCTGCTTCTGACCCGTAAAGGCATCGCCATAAAGGATACCGATATAATTCGGGTCATTGGACATCAGCAGTTTGGTGATAGTGTTCTTGTTGTAGGTAAAGTTGAATCCAAGGGTCAGGTTCATGTTTTGGGTAGAAATGGGAACCAGGTCGAGGGATACTTCAAAACCCTTGTTTTCAAGACTGCCTACGTTGGTGAGCAGTGTGTTGGAGAAGTTGCTACCCGAAGGAATCGTAACGGTATTCAGCAGGTCTTTGGTTGTTCTTTTATAGATATCCACCGAACCCTTGATGCGGTCTTTTGCAAATCCAAAGTCAATCCCTGCATTCTGGGTGGTTGTTGATTCCCATTTGATGTTGGGATCATATGCATTGGGCCTGAGGGTTGGCAGGTACTGGCCATCGATATAATAGTATGAACCTTCAGAGGAGGTTATATACAGGGCCTGGGCGGGATAGTCGTTCCCAATGTCCTGCTGACCGGTTACACCCCAGCCTAAGCGAAGTTTCAGTTCAGTAATGGCGTTTACATTTTTCAGGAATGCTTCGTCTTTGATTCTCCATGCGAAGGCGGCCGAGGGGAAAAGACCCCAACGGTTGGCTTTTGCGAAACGGGAAGAACCGTCATCACGCAAGGTAAAGGTAAGCAGATACCGGTCGGCCAAAGTATAGTTCAAACGTCCGAAGAAAGAGACAAGGTAATTTTCGGTAATGAACGAAGAACTGTCAGTCTTCTGGTAGGGATGTTAGATC
>JAKAMP010000218.1 GCA_021812865.1 Bacteroidota bacterium
AGCCTGATGGCCTGGGGAATGTAAATGGTTTTTGAAAGGGTATAGGTACCTTCCGGAATGAAGATGATACCGAAATTGTTTTCCAGCTTGAGTTTATTTATGGTCTGCTGAAGGATCGAAGAAATATCGGTTTTGCCATCGGTGGTAATATTGAAATTTTGAGGCGTGAAATAAATGGCTTCCTTATCCTCCGGCCTGGATGTGTAACAGGAAGTTCCTTTTGGAAGCCCATTGTTAGCCGCACACCAGGAAGATAGGCTGGACCATGCGAAAAGGAAAAGGACGATCTTTTTCATCTTATTCATGCATTTGTTTTTGATTTTTCTTATTGTAAATGAATAAATTTAGATTTTTCAGGTCTAAACAGGCTATAGGGAAACCACGATATGGTGTAAGATCTGCCATCTTCGGATATCTTCAGATGAGAAAGCAAAATAGCAGTTAATTGGCATAATACGGGGAAGGCCGACCGGAATTTTACTGGATTCGGCAAGATAGCCGGGGCAATTGTCAGTGTTTGAGCGGCGATCCATTTTCGTTGGCCATTTCCCGGTATTCAAGCCAATCGATGGTTTTGGGCAGAATGCGCTGGAGCAGGATCAGCAGCTGACCTTTCAGGCCGAGGATAATGTTCCTTTTCCTCATTTTCAAACCCCAGTATATTCGTCTGGCAACCCATTCGGGCGACATCATATGATTCTCGTTCCTGGGCGAGTCACCCTGCGTTGACCCATCATATAAGAGGGCATGTTCCCTGATTTCCGAACGCGTGAAGGAGGGCGCCACCACCATAACGTGCAATCCGGACCGGAGGTATTCGATGCGGATAGTCTCCATCAGTCCGTTAATGGCAAACTTAGATGCGGAATAACCTGTCCTGGCCGGCAGACCTTTGAAACCCGCGATAGAAGAAACGGCGACCAGTGATCCCTTGGATGCCAGCAGGTGCGGCAGGGCATAGCGCGTGCAATACACAGTTCCCCAGAAATTCACGTTCATTACCCTGTGCAGAATGTCCGGGCTGAGGTCGATGAATAGGGCGCGCATAGATATGCCTGCATTGTTGATGAGAACATCTATTCTTCCGAATTCTTTTACAGTGGTTTCTACCAGTTTGCGGCAGTCCTGCTCCTGGGACACATCGGTTTGAATAGCAATGGCCCTTCGGCCAAGGTGAAGGATTTCCTCCCTGAGGGCGTTCAGCCGGTTTATGCGCCTGGCAGCCAGCACCACGCTGGCGCCTTTTAAAGCCATTACTCTCGCACAGGCCATACCAATGCCCGAAGATGCTCCGGTGATGATCACTACCTTGTTTTCCAGAAAGTGTCTCATATCAACAGGATTGTGATGAACGACGATCTTTCAGATTCAAATTTATACAATGCCGGTTTAGGGCGCAATATTTTCAGGCCTGAAAAAGGGAAGAAATGGCTGTAATTAATTGAAATTTAATTCGGAATACCAGCCCAAAGCTATGCAACCTGCATTGATCAATCGAACACTATTTTATGCATCAATGAGACGGAATGGAGAATAAAGAGGAAGGGGTTCAGAGCAGCATTTTTACAGCCGTGTAACTGAAGAATAACCCGATGATACCCAGGATAATTCCAAGCGAGCGGATGATCAATACAATGACCTTCACGTTGATGTACTTTCTGAACCGGCTCAGGAGGAAGGTAAGAATGAGAAACCAGGCAATGCTTCCCAGGGAAAGAAAGAAGGCATAAAATCCGCTGACGACTATGGGAAAATACGTTGACCGGCTGAGTTTTAATTCTTCCAGGCTTATTCTTTTGCCTCCCTGGATGGTATCGTTATTCAGAAAGTATGGCGTTGAAGTCTGCTCGATTTTTTTTCCTTCGATGTGATTTATTTCCTGCACATTGCGATCGATCATGGAATATAATCCACCTGTGTTCAATCCCATCGATGCCACGAATGAAATAGTAAGGAAAGATGTGGTGAGCCATCCGAAAAACAGGGTAGGATTGAAAAAATTGATCATAAAACCGGCATAAAATCCCCCGTTGGCCTGCGGTTTTATCTTTACTGGCACAGGTTCATGGCCTTCTATTTTCTCCAGGCTGAATTTCGTATGGTATATCTTAAAACCCATGAAAATAAGAAAGACCGTACCTGCAAAAAGAACATACGGAATTACCGGTTTATACAGGGAGTACAAACGGGTTAAGCCATACACGGCCACATACACGTAAATGAAATCGGCAATGGCCGATCCCACTGTGGCCAGCCGGCAGTACCTGACTCTTCCCTTAAGGGCATTCGAAGTGATCAGAATACTAATGGGTCCGGCAATGGGCATGGAAAAAATAAAGCCGGCAATGAAGCCTGCAAGCGATATGGTGAATAAGCTTTCGGTCATCGAACTATGATCATTCAGAACATTTACCGGCAAATTTCATGAAAAAATGATTTGAAATAAATTTTTTTATAAACTGATTTTTGTTTTTATCTGGGTTGCTCGATCAAAGAAATTCTACCGGTATTAAATTATTAATTTTGAAAGGAATGCTGAGAATTTCTTATGTTTGCATGACTGAATGTCAGGAGTCGCATTGAAAAATATATTAAACAGCGTTTGGGGGAAAAGGTACCTCTACAATATACTGTTGATGGTGGGTTTTGGCATTGTATCCTTTCTGATGGCTAAAATCCGTTTTTTTATTCCGGGTTTTAACAGTGGCACCAGCGATCTCAGCGAAATATCTAATCTGATCTCCGTAATTTATCTGCCTCATTGGATATACCTGGTTGGAGTATCCTTTATCGGATCTTCCGGACGGTTGTTTACTCCGGAATCTCATTCTTTCCTGGCTTCAAGTCTTGCACATCTTCTGTCTTCTGTTTTTGTCTGGTATTTCTATGCTTACCTGCGCAGAAAAATCACCCATCTTTTTAAACTGGGAGCCCTATGGGTACTGCTGGTACTGGTATATTATTATATTTTTCTGGTACCCTTGATAGTGTTTTTTTACGCGGTGTTTGGTATCATAAATATCTCCAGTATTGGGGAGGTGTTTCATAACATTTTGGTTGCCATTCCCAATGAGTTGCTTACCTCGTTGGTCATCACCACTTTTTATGTGGTGCTGTACCAGATGACAAAGCTTATGGAGGTGAAGAATCTTGAATTAAGCCTTGCATTGAACAAGGCGGAGGAGAGCGACCGGCTGAAATCGGCTTTTCTAGCCAATATGAGCCATGAGATCAGAACGCCAATGAATGGGATTGTTGGCTTTTCCAGTCTGTTGTCAGACGAAGAGCTTTCCGTTGCCAAACGGAAGGAGTATGTAGAGATCATCATAAACAGCAGCAATCAGTTGCTTGCCATCATTAACGACATTCTCGATATTTCACGTATCGAAGCCGGGCAAACGGAATTGAATTTCGAAGAAGTATCGGTTAATTCCCTTTTTGACAATCTGGCATTGTTTTATGGTTCCAAGGCTGCAGCCAAGAGCATCGATTTCCGTGTGATAAAAACCCTTTCAGATGACGAAAGCATAATCATTACCGATAAAAGCAAGCTTCAGCAAGTACTCGACAACCTTCTCAATAATGCCTTTAAATTTACCAGCGAGGGATATATTGCTCTTGGTTATGAAAGAAAGGATCAGAAGATCAGGTTTTATGTTGAAGACACCGGCATAGGCATCAGCTCCATTGATCAGGAAAAGATTTTTGAGCGCTTCATGCAGGTTGAATCTACATTCAGCCGGAGTTATGGAGGGACTGGCTTGGGATTATCCATCTCGAAAGGACTGGTTGAGCTGCTAGGAGGAAAAATCAAGGTATCCTCTGTTCCGGGAAAGGGTTCGTCATTTCAGTTTGTGTTGCCCGCGCGGCAGATTATCAAAAGCGTAAAACTTCCGGTGCAGCAGGTGAATGGCAAAGGCCAGCAATTAGGATTGAACGGGCTTACCATTTTAATTGCGGAAGACGAAGCCTATAATTATCTTTTCCTGGCCGAAATGATTACAGGCCTCAAGGGGCATGTGCTTCATGCCAAGAACGGGCTCGATGCCGTTGAAGCTTGCCGCAGTCATACTGAAATCGACCTGGTATTAATGGATATCAAGATGCCGGTGATGAACGGAATGGAAGCCACCCGGCAGATCCGAACCTTCAATCCCGACCTGCCAATTATTGCGCAAACAGCTTATGCTCTTGGCGGAGATAAAGAAAAGGCCCTGTCTGCAGGCTGCAACGACTATCTTACCAAACCCATTCTGAAAAGTGATCTGCTCAATTGTCTCTCCAGATACCTCAAATATAAGAATTGAGAAATGATTCAGGTTTCGGATTCTATCCCCATAATCAAGGCAAATCAACAATCCCATACCCCTGATCGCTCATCACCAAAGTCTGATCAGATCCGTTTTATTTTGAGAATGGTCACCGGTTGAAGCAGCATCTGGTTTGAACCGGCCGGCATATGCTGAATGCTGCGCACCACATCCATACCCTCCAGAACCCTTCCAAAGGCTGCAAATCCCTGCCCATCGGGGTTTCTTTTTCCCCCGAAATCCAGTTCCTGCTGGTTGCCAATACAAATGAAAAACTCTGTGGATGCCGTGCCGGGCTTGTCCCTTGCCATGGAAAGCGTTCCATCGAGGTGGTGAATGCCCGTCTGCAATGTGGTTTCATGTATAATGCCGGGGAAAGAATCCACCGGGGCAATGCCTTCTAATCCGCCCTGGATTACTTCTATTTTTACCTTCTTTCCGGGCTGGTTATCCGGGGTGACTACCCGGTAGAATGTGGCGCCATTGTATTTTCCCTGGTCAACATAATGAAGAAAATTATGCACAGTAACGGGCGCCTTGTCGGGGTATAGCTCCACCCTGATATTCCCCGCGGAAGTCTGTATCCATACCTGCGGGTAGTGGGGAGAACAGGCTGAAATAATACCGATGGCCAGCAGAAGAATTTTTACTTTCATTGTGCCAGGTTTTGTAAGGTAAATATAGTCGATCAACGTAACAGCGAAACCGGAATTTATTACTTTTGTTGTGCCGGGGGGTATAGCTCAGTTGGCTAGAGCGCCGCAATCGCACTGCGGAGGTCAGGGGTTCGACTCCCCTTATCTCCACGAAGGGGAGATAGGCCCTGAAAGTATTCTTTCAGGGCCTTGTTTTGGGACAAAACAAAGGGGCGGAGAAGTTTACCCCGAATTAGTGTTTTTTACGAAGAATGAGATAGAAAGACTTAATCGGGGACTCCCCTTATCTCCACGAAGGGGAGATAGGCCCTGAAAGTATTCTTTCAAGGCCTTGTTTTGGGACAAAACAAAGGGGCGGAGAAGTTTACCCCGAATTAGTGTTTTTTACGAAGAATGAGATAGAAAGACTTAATCGGGGACTCCCCTTGTTGCACAAAACGGAAGTTCTTACCAACGCCCGCCGGAAAATGAACCTAAATCAATATTTTAATATTCAGGCATTTAGACTATGAAAAGCAGGTCAATTTTGTCTGGTTTTGCTTGGTATTATTTTCCGGCTTCTCCAAATATATATCTGCTAAAGAACCCAGGGCAGCGATTCGGCTAACTTAACCCATCTGTTTCCCTTGTCCATCCTGGCTTGGAAAGGTGTTTTAAACTCCCCAATGGTCATTTGTTTTTGCGAATTATAGCGTATCATATCTGCAAGCATTTCTACGGAAATTTACAAAATCCTTGCAGTTTATTCATCAAAGTATTCTGTATATTATTAACTATCAATTGTTTATAACT
>JAKAMP010000219.1 GCA_021812865.1 Bacteroidota bacterium
CAATTTACTGTCAAGCCTCAAAGATCTGGAGAAACTTCGCAACGATATTTCACTCAATGTGGCCTCGGCATACCTGCAGATTCTTTTCAGTATGGAACTGGTACAGAATGCACAAAGTCAGCTCGATGTAACGAAATTGCAGGTCGACCGAACCTCGAAACTGGTTGATGCCGGGAGCCTTCCGATGGGCAACCTACTTGAGGTTCAATCGCAGCAGGCAAGTGAAGATCTTCAGCTCACTACCTATCAGAACCAGTTGGACATAGCCTATTTAACCCTTACCCAGATGCTTGAACTGGATTCGGTGGGCAACTTCAAAATTGAGGTTCCCGACTTTTCTAAGATTGGGGATGAGGAGATTCTGAGCAACGTGAACGAAATATATGCTGATGCGCTGAACAACCTGCCGCAGATCGGTAGCGCCGAATACAAGCTGAAGAGCTCGGAAGCGGCGCTGGCTGTGGCTCGTGGAGCAATGAGTCCAAGGCTTTATATTTCAACTTCCTATGGAAGCGGGTATTCCGATGTGCGCAAAAAAACCTATCTGACTGGAGGTACGATAAGTTACCCCATTGGCGTTACTGCAAGCGGTGAGACTGTGACCACCCTTCCGGAGCCTGCCACTGCATTGACCGATTATCCCCTGAATATGCAGTTGCGCGATAACAAAAGCACAACGGTGATGGTAGGTTTGAGCATTCCCATTTTCAACGGCTGGCAGGTTCGCAGCAACATCAGCAATTCGAAAATCGGAGTTTTGAATTCGCAGTACTCACTCGATAACACCCGCAAATTACTGTATAAAGATATTCAGCAGGCTTATGCCGATGCCGTGGCCTCGATAAAGAAATATAAATCTACCGAAAAGGCTCTCTCATCCATGCGCGAGTCATTCAAGTACACTGAGCAGAAATACGAGGTAGGCATGATTACCACGGTAGACTATTATACCGCCAAGAACCAGCTTGCCATGACCGAGTCGAACCTGCTGCAAGCCAAATACGATTATATTTTCAAGAGAAGCATCCTTGATTTTTACCGGGGAAGGCAACTTAAACTATAGGAAAAACAAAGTATTCATTCATTCAACATTGACCCTATGAATTCCAGCAAACTTTTAAAATATGCAGGCGGGATCGTACTGATCCTTATCCTGTTCGCTATTGTGGGTAAAAAAGCCGGATGGTTGGGCAAGGAACCTGTGATCAAGGTCGCGGTGGAGAAGCCGGAGAAAAGGAACATCGTGGAGGTGATCACGGCCAACGGTAAAATCCAGCCGGAAACAGAAGTAAAAATCTCTCCAGAGGTTTCCGGTGAGGTGATCGAACTGAATGTGAAAGAAGGGGATCAGGTATCGCAGGGACAATTGCTGGTGAAGATCAAACCCGACACGTACATTTCGGCAAGGGACAGGTCTTCGGCTGCCGTAGATAATTCCAGGGCCAACCTGGCGAATGCAAAAGCCATGTTGGGACAGGTTGAAGCGCGCTTTTCCCAGAATGAGCTGTCGTATCAGCGAAATAAGAAACTTTGGGAGCAAAAAACCATTTCTCAATCGGACTGGGAATCGGCTGAGGCCAGTTATAAAATATCAAAGGCTGCGCCTGAGGCTTCCAGGCAGAATGTGGTTTCAGCCGAATTTATGGTGAAAAGCGCCGAAGCATCGCTGAAGGAGGCACAGGAAAACCTTCGGAAAACAACTGTATTTTCACCCATGTCAGGTACAATAACCATGCTGAATATCGAAAAGGGAGAGAAGGTGCTGGGAACGAACATGATGACCGGAACTGAAATGATGCGGGTAGCCGATCTTAACCGCATGGAGGTAAAGGTGGAAGTAAACGAAAACGACATTGTGAGGGTAAAAAACGGCGATACCTGCATCATTGAAGTGGATGCTTATATGGGCGACCAGTTCAAGGGTGTAGTGACAGAAATAGCCAATTCGGCCACCAGTTCGGCTCTGGCAAGCACCGACCAGGTGACGAATTTCGAGGTGAAAGTGCTCATTCTCAAAAAATCGTACCAGAAGATGATTGATAATGGCAATATTGCACCTTTCCGACCTGGCATGTCGGCCACGGTTGACATCCAGACCGAACAGAAGAACAATGTGCTGACCATACCGATCCAGGCAGTGACCACCCGCACGGATTCGTTGCTCCTGGCAGAAATTGGAAAAGACACGGCACAGATCAAATGGGACAGGGGCAAATCAGATGACATTATTGAGGTTGCATTCGTTGTAAAGGATAAGATCCTGCAGATCAGGCCGGTCACCACAGGCATCCAGGATAAGAGCTTTATCGAGGTTATTAAGGGAATCGAACCCAATGATGAGGTGGTAGTAGCGCCTTTCAGCGCCATAGCAAAAAAACTCAAACATGGGAACAAGGTCGAGGTAGTGCCTGCCGCCGATCTGTTCAAGGAAGAAAAATAGTATCGACCGGATGCCCAGAATACTCCATATTGAAACCAGCGGTGAAATTTGCTCCGTTGCATTATCGGAGAAGGATCAGCTCATAGGTCAGAAGGAGAGCGAGGAACAGCGTTCACACGCTTCCATGCTTACCCTGCTGATCGATGAAATGATGAAAGAAGCCGGCATTGGTTTCCCCATGCTCGATGCAGTGGCTGTAAGTAAAGGTCCGGGTTCTTATACGGGGCTGCGGATTGGAGTATCAGCAGCAAAGGGGATATGTTTTGCCCATGACCTGCCCCTCATCGGAATTAATACGCTGGAAGCCCTGGCAAGTGGGATATTGGAAAAAGAGAAATCAAAATTAGAATACTTGGGCTTCGGTAATGAAGACTATGTATGCCCTTTAATCGATGCCAGGCGGATGGAGGTTTATACCGCGATTTACAATTCCACCGGCAGGGAGGTAAAAGGTCCGCACGCCCTGATCCTAAAGGAGGGCATATTCGAAGACATTCTGCAGCTGAAACGTATCCTGTTCCTGGGTTCAGGCGCAGAGAAGGCTTCGGAGATGATCAGGCACCCCAATGCTATTTTCCTCTACCGGGTGAATCCGCTGGCTGAATTTATGGTTCACCTGGCCTCAAAAGCCTTCGAAGAAAAACATTTCGAAGACGTTGCTTACTTCGAACCCTATTATCTGAAGGATTTCATTGCCACCACGCCCAGGAAAAACATGTTGGGGAAGCCTTAACGGACAAGCATTTGAGGAGGCGACTGATTATGAGAATTCTGTTTATCATCTGCCTGAGCGGGCTGGGACTGTTACTCAATGCCCAGACCAACGGCTACCAACTGCCGGTTGTGGCTTTTAGGGATGGGGAAACACTCACCTATGAGTTATCGTATGGCCCCATTACCGGGGGACAGGTTACCGGAACGGTGAAAAAGGCAGGATACCCGTTTGCCGGTCTATACCATGCCATAATAGTTGCTAAAACTACGGGGATTGCAGATATGCTTTACAAGATTCTCGATGTGTATGAAAGCGAATTTGACCCCAAAACGGGACTCCCGGTACAGGCGATCAGGAATGTACAGGAAGGCAGTTACAGGCAGTATATCGAAGCAAGGTACGATCGCGAAAAGAATATCATTCACAGTTCTCTTTCAGGCATTCACAAGGTTCCCATGTATACGCACGACATCACTTCTGCGTTTTACTATTTCCGGAGCATGGATTACAGCAAGATGAAACCTGGCGACATGATCGTGATCCAAACGTATTTTGGGGACGAGGTGTTTGCACTTAAGATTCGCTACCGGGGGAAGGAAGTGATCAAAACAGGGCTGGGACGCATTGCCTGCATAAAGTTCTCCCCGGTTACCGAGGTAGGCAGGGCTTTTGCCACAGAAGATGATATGCATATGTGGCTTTCCGACGATGTCAACCATGTCCCCATCCGGGTGAAACTCGATCTGAGGGTGGGTTCCATCAAATGCGACCTCATTTCTTATTCCAACCTACTGAGCGACCTTAAAAGGGTCAAATAGCACCGACGTTCCCCTTACAGAACGGGCAAAGCAATACTGCCACGTCATGTTCCGGAGGCTGTTCAAAAATCATTTGGAGGGCTGTAAGTTAATCACTATTTTTACGGCCAAAAGGCTACAAAATCATGCCTAATCCTCCGATCAAAAGGCTCAAACTGTCTAATTTCAAGCTAAGTTCACTTCTGGCTATTACGGAGGCGATCAATGAAAACCATGCGGTGGAGGATTTGCTTGCCCGTTACGAGCAACTGCTGAAAGAAGACCTCAATATCGGCAAAATCCTGATATATAAATACACCCAGGAGTGGGATTGTATCCTGGTTTCCGGATTTGAGAGGAAGAGCACGAAAAAGATCAATGTGGTGAGAGATTTGCTGCCCTTCAGAGAGATCACCTTTGTAACCGCCTCAGATAACCAGGCTCTCGATTTGATCGATGTGGTGATACCCGTTTTCCGGAACAATGTTCCCATAGCTTATGTACTGATCGGCGACATCGAAGAAGAAGGCGAAGGGATGAGCCCTGCGCTCAAGCACCTGCATTTCATACAGACCTTATCGAATATCATCGTAGTGGCTATAGAGAACATCAGGCTCTTCAACGAAAGCCTGCGGCAGGAGGCCCTGCGGAAGGAGCTAGAACTGGCTTCGCATATGCAGAACATGTTGATTCCCAGAAAAGAGACGCTGCCCAGGAACGAGACGCTCCATGTCACAGCCTTTTACCATCCCCATCTCGATGTGGGAGGGGACTATTACGATTGCATCGTACTGAACAGAGATGAGATAGGCTTCTGTATTGCCGATGTATCGGGGAAAGGAATATCGGCAGCTCTACTGATGTCGAATTTCCAGGCCAACCTGCGGGCGCTTTTCACCCACGAGATATCGCTTACGGCATTGGTGGAGCGGCTGAATGAACGGGTGAATGCCAGCGCCAATGGGGAGAAGTTCATTACCATTTTCGTGGCCAAGTATAATTACCGCACCAGCGAACTCACCTATATCAATGCGGGGCACAATCCGCCCATCCTTTACAAGGTTCACTCAAAGAAGCTGCACTATCTCAAAAGCGGATGCGTAGGCATGGGCATGCTCGACGAAATCCCTTCGATCAAACCTGAAACCTTGCTGATGAATTCGCATACCAAGCTG
This sequence comes from Bacteroidota bacterium, assembly GCA_021812865.1. GTDB lineage: Bacteria > Bacteroidota > Bacteroidia > Bacteroidales > JAAYUG01 > JAKAMP01. Next base: position 5,128 of record JAKAMP010000219.1, read on the forward strand.
CTGTGCTACACCGACGGGCTGGTTGAACTGGTAGATGAGAGCGGCGTAGGTTACGGAACACATGTGGTCGAAGATAAGCTTTCAAATAACCGGCCCATTGAAGAGAATATCGAGTCCATTATCCGGAAGCAGCGGATACTCGAAGGCAGCGCCGCCATCTTCGACGACATCACCATGCTGGGGATTGAATTTTTCTGAGCGAGCGGTTCCCGGATTCCCTTTATCATTTTCCAATCTCTTCTGCAGACTTTTCCCGGTAATGTATATCCAGGGAAACGATCACGGCTGTAAATCCCCAGAACAGCACCGAGGCCTTGTCGGTGTCGAGGAAATCATTGAGTATGCCGTGGGTCCAATAGGTTATCAGGCTGAGCAGCATCACCAGTGAAAGGATTTTCACGGTACGGGTGGGTGCATTCCTGTAAACCCTGAGGGCAGTAATACTCACCGTGACGATGACCAGCGGCGGCTTCACTTGCGAAGCGTGTTCTGGAAGTGCATCACCCGCTGCCACGGCGGCGGTGCTCCATTGTTTTCCAACATTCCGCTGCCACCATTGCAGTGACTCGTAATTGTCCAACGGGCGCAAGACTTGC
>JAKAMP010000220.1 GCA_021812865.1 Bacteroidota bacterium
TTTCCCGGTAAGAAAATTCATTGAAGAAAAAATCAAAAGCATTTTTGATCCCCTGTGCGTTGCCTTGCTGGGATATAGGGCAGGGAGCAGTTTCAACTGGAACAATGCCGGTAAGACCGTGAAAGTTTTCATAAATGAGATTATGTTTCAGCCTGAAGCCAGCCACTTATATTATCTATAGTGAGATTCTGAGAATTCCTAAATTTTTCTTTTTGATTTCTCCCTGTTCATAAGGCATAAAGCACTGCTGTATCATTCCTTTCCGGTTCTATGTTCTATCCTGGTTTATAAACAGAAAAGAGCGCCGGAGAAGCGCTCTTTCAGTATCAACAATGACCCCCGGCCTATTTCGGTCCCGGAGGAAGATTGGTTTTCCAGAATTTATCCATAGTGTAATACAAATGGCGGGTTGTACCTGCACGCTCGAAGATGCCGTGCGAACGCATAGGGTAAACCATGAGGGAGAACATTTTGTTGTTTTTCACCAGTTCATCGATCAGCATTTCGCAACCCTGGTAGTGCACATTGTCGTCGCCCGTACCATGGACTACAAGCAGGTTGCCCTTGAGATTTGCAGCATAGGTGATTGGAGATCCCTTGCGGTAACCTTCTTTGTTATCCTGGGGCAGTCCCATATAACGTTCCTGGTATATATCATCGTAAAGTCTCTCATCGGGAACGGAAGCCACGGCAATACCTGTTTTGTATACCTCGGGATATCTGAACATGCAGTTAAGGGTTTGGGAACCGCCGCCGCTCCAGCCCCAGATGCCAATGCGATCGGGATCAATGAAATGATAACGTTCGATGAGTTTTTTAGTGGCTGCAGCCTGGTCGTGGCTGGCAAGGGTTCCCACTTCGCCATAAATGCATTTTCGCCATTCCCTGCCACGGGCAACATTGGCCCCGCGGTTATCGATGCTCATCACTATATAACCCTGTTGGGCCAGGTACTGGTTATAGGCATCGGAGCTCCAGTTATCCTGTACGGTAGAACCTGCAGGTTCGCCATAAATATTGAAGATCACGGGATACTGTTTGGTACTGTCGAAGCGGATAGGTTTGATCATCCATCCGTCCAGGATCACGTCGCCGATATCGACCCGGAAGAACTCCTTTGGCCTGAATCCGAGGGCTTCGTATGTTGCCTTCCCTTCCTTGTTGTCTTCATATACCTTGATGGTTTTATTGTCGGGAAGAGATACCAGGGACGAAACAGGAGGTGTGAGGTGATTCTGGAAGGTTTGTATGGCCAGTTTGGCACCCGGGGCAATGGAATAACTGAATTGTCCGTTGTCATTGGCAGGGCTTACCCTTTCAGCATTGCCCTTCCCGTCAAGCCGGCTGCGGTACAGGTATCTTTGGGTGAAATTTACCGGTGAGGCATAGTAATATATGTACCCGCCTTTTTCATCCACGGCCGATTCTCCCTGATCCTCAGGCCCCCTGCCCAGCGGAGTAACATCAAAATCTCCCTTAGTAATGAGTTTTACCTCTTTGCCATCGCGTGATACAAGATAAAAATGCCTCCATCCGTCGCGCTCACTCACCCAGGTAAAATATTTCTGGTTTTTGATCCAGCAAACGGCATCGTGTATGTCTACCCAGGCCTTGTCGGAATCTTCAAAAACCTTATTGACATTCATATTGGTCACATCGCCGATCCAGACAGAATTAGTATTCTGCAGGCGGTTCAGTTGCTGTACCATAACCTCGTTGCTGTTTGGGATGAACTCCATGCGGGCGAGATAATTGTTCCGCGGATCACCGGGTATGTTGAACCACCGGGGTTCTCCTCCATCGGCAGAAACCACTCCAACCTTGACTGCCGAGTTGGTGGTCCCGGCCTTGGGATAGGGAATAAAAATGAGTTTGGGATAGATCGAATCGACATTATCGATCAGCGTAAATACGCCGGTGCCTTTGGTGTCGCTTTGCCAAAAGGCTATATTCTTTCCATCGGGGCTCCAGCGGAAGCCATCGCGGCAGTCGAGTTCCTCTTCGTACACCCAGTCGAACGTTCCGTTAATGATGTTGTCGCCCCCGTCTTTTGTCACCTGGTTCACTTTGCCGGTGGCAAGATCTTCCACATAGATATTCTTGTTACTAACATAGGCCACCCTGCTGCCATCGGGAGAAAACTTGGCAAACATGAGGGTGGAAGGCTCAAGATTTTTGCCCAGCTGCTGCAGTTTGCCTGTAGCCAGGTTTAGCACCCAGTAATCCCCGCGGGTGTTGTACCGCCAAACCCTTTTTGAATTGGTAAAAATGAGCATTTCCTTTTTGTCGTTTGACCAGCTTGTTCCTTCCACCCGGAGAGGTTCCTTCATGCCTTCGGGTATGAACTTATCTCCGGTAACCAGTATGGTACGGGCTCCGGTAACTGCATCATACTTTACAATGTCCATGGTGCGGGCTTCACGGTTCATTTCGTTTTTGATATAGCTTTTCCCGTCGTCCATCCATTCCACTCCGCCAAATCCGCGCATCCTGACAAGGCTTCTGCCCAGGGCATCATCGAGGGTAATATCTTCACCCCGCTTCAACTGGGCGAAGAGCAGGGTACCTGCCAACAGGAATAAACCCAATAGCAATGTTTTTCTCATATCGCAAAATTTTAATGGTTGATGATCAGTTTTCTTCTTCTATGTAAGGTACAATGAATATTTCCCGTCAATCCCGTTCTCTCATCCCCGCTGCGGGTGATTCATCGGCAGAAGGGTCTTCGGTTATTTCAACAGATTTTTCATCTTTTCCTGAGGTGGTCTGCAGGGTTACGGTGTATCTGCCCGGTTCGACCACTTTCTTTTCTTCTTCTTTTGCCTTTTCACCGGAAAGGTCCTTTTCAAGGGTTAAATCCCATTCTGAAATATTGAAACCAGCATCTCCGGTTTTGCGGATTTCATGCACTACTTTACCCGTGGAATCCGAAATGGTGAGCGTATATTCACCGGTCTGCTTCAGAAAGAAAGGAATACTAATATCTTCGACTGCCCAGCGCCCGTAATCCTTGTCTTTTTTCGAAACCTTACCCTTATCGAGCGCATACAAGGCAACCGGTTTGGCTGTCATAGCCGAATCGAGCGACTGGATATAAGTAACATCCATAGCATACATGCCGCGGCCATGAGTTGCAGCAACCATAATATTGTCGCGGGGGTGAATTACCAGGTCATGTACATAGGTAGTGGGCAAATCGCAAGGCAGGGTCATCCATGAGTTTCCCCCGTTGATACTCAGGTAAACGCCCCAGTCGGTCCCCGCATAAAGGATATTCCGGTTTTTGGGATCTTCCTGGATTACGTTTACCGGTCCGCAGGGGATATTGGCGGTGATTTCGTGCCAGGTTTTCCCGTAATCGGTCGATTTCCATATCCAGGCCCTGAAATCCTCATCCCGTTTGCCGTTCTGGGCAACATAAACCGTGCTCTTGTCGTAAGCCGAGGCCACCACCCGGCTGATCCACTTTCCCGGAACAAGCCCGGCAGTAATCTCGGTCCAGTGCATGCCATAATCCCTGGTCACGTGCAGGCGCCCGTCGTCCGTGCCTGCATAGATCAGCCCAAACTGGAGGGGCGATTCGGAGATGGTGAAGAGGGTTTGGTAAGGTATATCGCCCGATTTCAATGAGTCATTATAGGTAAGGTCCGGACTGAGCTTTTCCCATGCATTGCCCATATTGAGCGAGCGGAACAGGAAGTTATTTCCGTAATAGAGTATCCTGGGGTTATGCGGACTGATGATAAACGGGGCAAGCCATTGAGCACGGTACGGAGGTTCATTCTTGCCTGCCCGGGGCATGATGTCTTTGCGTTCATTGGTTTTAATATCTGTCTTGGCAAGGGATCCATAGAATTCTGCTGAATATACTATATCGGGATCGGTTGGATCGATGGCATGATGATTGCCTTCCCATCCGGGCGCTCTTTCAAAAGCCACCGCAGGAATATGGTTTCTGCCGCCTGCAAGACTTACCGTGCCCCGGAAGCTTCCATGATCCTGGATGGAGGTATATACATGAAAAGGTGAAGCCATGTCGCAGCTTACTGTAAAATGCTGGGCAACAGGAATATTATCGGCAAAGGTGCGGAAGTTTTTTCCACCGTCATAGGAGATAGCCAGTCCTCCGTCGTTCACGTTTACCAGGTAATTTGAATTTTCAGGATCGATCCATAATCCATGATGGTCGGCATGGATGCCCCTGGCTTCGGTGAATGTTTTTCCCCCGTCGCCGGAAATATTCAGGTTGAGTCCCATCACGAAGATTCTGTTCTCGTTGTTGGGATCCACCCGCATCTGCCCGAAAACCCAGCCATAAGTCCCTCCCAGGTTCCGCATGTACCTGCCAGTATCGCTAACCTGGCGCCAGTGGTCGCCGTAATCATCCGAACGGAACACGGTAGCGCCTTTGATGGTTTTGCTTTTGGGACGTCCATAGGCATCTTTCTCGGTCACTTTCTCATTCGGGTTATACACTTCGTAGTTATCGACGAATGCATACAGCACTTTTGGATTTGAACGGGCCAGATCAATGCCTATGCGCCCGCGGTAGCGCGCAGGAGGTAATCCGTTGCTGATGGGAGTCCAGCTCCTGCCTCCGTCTCGTGTGCGATAAATACCGCTTCCATCATAGCCGTCCTCATTACGGGGATCATTCCATTTTTTGCGGATTCTTTGCCAGGTGGCAGCATAAAGCACCTCGGGATTACCAGGATCCATTACCAGGTCGATGGCCCCGGTTTTATCGTTGATGAACAGCACTTTCTGCCAGTTTTTCCCTCCATCGGTGGTTTTGTATACACCGCGGTCAGGATTGTCGGCCCATTCACAACCAGAGGCGGCTATATAAACCGTGTTCGAATCGGTAGGAGAAACGAGGATACGCGATATGGTTGACGTGTTTGCCAGACCCATATTTTCCCAGGTTTTACCACCATCTTTTGTGCGGTACACTCCCGTTCCCGCATTGGAGCTCCTGAAAATATTCGCTTCGCCAGTGCCCACCCACAGGGTATTTTCATTATTGGGATCAAGGGCAATATCGCCGATTGCAGTGGATGCAGCCTGCTGGAACACGGGTTTTCAGGTTGTTCCTTCGTTTACGGTTTTCCACACTCCTCCCGAGGCCGTGGCCACATAGATGGTGTAATTTTCCCCTTTATGGGGAACAACGGCCACATCGGTCATTCGTCCACTGATGTTCGTCGGACCAATAAACTGCCAGGGAAGATTTTTAAAAAGGGATGAGTCATTCAAAGCCTGCTGCTTATCGAACGCTGCCAAACGCCGGGAAGCATCGAGTTTTGGCATTTCGTAAGCGGTTTTTTTCACCTTTCTGCCGGCTTGTCCGTATATTTCCGTTCCGGGAAGAAGGACACTCCCGGAAACGATCAGAAAAAGAAATGCCCGTAAGAATCTGCAAAGGGGGTTCATGGCATTTGGATTTTGTATGAGTTACATGGATGCAGCGTTTCTGAATAACCTGATAAGGAATGCAATACCCTTGCCGGAAAACTCTTCCGGTCAGTCAAATATCAATAATTCCTTTCAGTTAACCAACAACCAGGGTCATACAAATGAAGGGGTGTGTCTGCAATATATTGAAAATATGGCAGCTGCATTTCATCATGAAGTATGCTGAAAAATGGTTTAGCCAGTCAGCTTCCCCGGAACACCAAAACACAAACAAGCCATACAGAAGGCTGCCAT
>JAKAMP010000221.1 GCA_021812865.1 Bacteroidota bacterium
TTTCCATCAGCAGTAAGGAAATTCAGCTATATAAAGATGCCAAGGTCAATTACCAGAACATAAACCTGCAGGCCAACTATGTGAAGTTTGATATGAGCACTGAATCCGTTCTTGCACATGGTATGCCCGACAGTACCGGGAAATTGACCGGATTGCCTCATTTTAAACAAGGCAGCGAAGATTTTGATGCGCATACGCTTACCTATAATTTCAAATCGAAGAAGGGATACATTGAGGATGTCAAGTCGAAGCAGGACGGAGGATTCCTTCATGCAACAGAAACCAAGCGGGAGGCCAATGGAAATATAAACCTGAAGAATGGTAAATATACTACCTGCGATGCCGATCATCCGCATTATTACCTCGCCCTGACAAAAGGAATCTCCATTCCCGGAAAAAAAATCATTTCCGGTCCGGCATACCTGGTACTGGAGGATGTTCCGTTGCCCATAGGGATACCATTCGGCTTCTTCCCCAGCACGCGTAAAAGTACCTCCGGAATTCTTATTCCCTCTTATGGAGAGGAACAGGTGAGAGGTTTCTACCTCAGGGACGGAGGGTATTACCTTGTGTTAAGCGACCACTGGGACTTCAGGGCCACGGCCGATATTTTTTCCAAAGGAACATGGGGCGTCGGAGCCAACACCAATTACCGCAAAATATACAAATTCAGCGGATCATTTGCCGGCAAGTTTTATACCAATATATCTGGCGAAAAAGGACTGAGCAATTATCGGGTCAGCCGCGATTACTCCATTACTTGGTCGCACATACAGGATCCCAAGGCTAACCCAACACGCACCTTTTCGGCCAATGTGAACTTCAGCACAACCACTTACGACAGAAACCATAGTTACGATATCAACAATTACCTGAATAACCGAAAAAGCTCCAGCATCTCTTACTCCAAGTTGTGGAAGTATGCGCCCTTTAACTTTGCAGCCAGTTTCAACCATTCGCAGAACTCGTTGGATCGTACGGTCGACCTGAGCCTTCCACGCATGTCGTTCAATATGGGAACCATCTATCCCATGCGATGGGCAAACAAATCGGGCAAGCAGAAATGGTCTGACAACATTCAGATGTCCTATACTTCTTCCATGGAAAACGATATCCATACGGTTGATACTCTATTATTCAAACCAGGCGTATTTAAAAACGCCAAGAACGGTTTTCAGCATAGCATCCCCATCAGCTGGAGTTACCGGCCGTTCAATGGTTTTAGTATTTCTCCAAGCCTGAATTACCGTGGTGTATTGTATACTTCCCATGTTGAAAAGCACTGGGACCCGAATTACACCTATGTGAATCCGTACAATAAAGCGGACACCATTCACGGAGGGATTGTAACCGATACGTTACAAGGCCTTACCTATGCGCATTCGCTCTATCCTTCACTGTCCATGACGCTGAATCCGAAAATATACGGTATGTACCAGTTCAGGGGCGAGAGGCTGAAATTTATCCGACATGTTATGTCGCCAACCATAGGCTTGAGTTATGTGCCCGACATGAAAAAATTCATGCCGAATTATTACCGCTCGGTTGTAGACAGCAACACTCATAAAACCACAACGTACTCCATATACGACAATGGAATGTATGGAACTCCTTCGGTAAACGGACAGAGCGCCAACCTGAATTTCGCCCTGAGAAATACACTGGAAATGAAAGTGCATTCACCCAAGGATACCTCCGATGAGTTGAAGAAAGTAAGCCTGCTGGAGAATTTCGATTTTCAAACGAGCTACAACATCATTACCAACAGCTGGTCGAATATCAATTTCAATACGGGAACCAGATTGATGAACAATAAAATCGATGTTCGCCTGAGCGCGTTGATGGATCCCTATGCACTCGATTCGCTTGGCGTACGATCCACCATTCTCGAACTCAGGAAGAATCACCGCCTGGCGAGGTTTACCAGCGCCCAGCTGAATCTTACTATGAACCTGGCATCGCGACAGGGCAAGGGAAGCAAGCAATCTTCAACAGGCAATCAGAACACTGGAGAGATGCAGGATGCATCAAATCCCAATGCGCCACTCGATGCCGTGAATACCAATTCAGGCATGGTGGATTTTTCCATTCCCTGGTCGCTGAATATCAATTATTCCTTGGGGTATTCAAAACCCGGGAATACCTCTCAGCTTATTCAATCCGTCCGTTTGTCGGGCGACCTGAGCCTTACCCCCAAATGGAAACTCGGCTTCAATTCGGGGTACGATTTTGTAAGCCACAAGGTTACTACCACCGATATCAGCGTATACCGCGATCTTCACTGCTGGGAAATGCGCATCAGTTGTGTACCTTTTGGAGCCTTCCAGAGTTATAACTTCTATATCAACGTTAAATCCTCCATTCTGAAGGATCTAAAGTATACTAAGCGGAAGAGCTGGTATGATAATTTCTGAGTTTTTCAACAGCGGAGAAGATATTCTAGGAATCTTATAACTCAATCACAGCTAAAAGTCCTATTCACATGAAAAAAGTAATTTCCACAACGAACGCGCCCGGGGCAATCGGGCCATACAGCCAGGCCATTGAGAACAATGGTTTTCTGTTTGTTTCTGGACAGGTGCCCATCGATCCTGCAACAGGCAAGATGGTTGAAGGAGATATTACCGCTCAGACCGAGCAGGTACTGCGAAATATCAGCGCTATCCTGGAAGCTGCCGGATATACTATGGCCGATGTTTGTAAAACCACCGTTTTTCTTGATGACATGGGAAATTTCAAAGCCATGAACGAGGTGTACAGCCGATACTTTACGAGGAACCCTCCGGCCAGGGCTGCCTTTGCTGTAAAGGAACTTCCCCTGGGCGCAAAAATTGAAATTGAATCGGTGGCATCAAGATAAAAAAAAGACCGGTCTTCATGCCGGTCTTTTTTTTACTTATATGAGGAAGCTTATTCGGAAATAATTTCAAATTCCACATCAACATATACCTCTTTGTGAAGTTTTACCTTTGCGGTATAGCTTCCCACTTCCTTAATGAGTTCTTCCTTGATGCTGATGTTCTTGCGGTCAACCGGGAACCCTTTTTCAGCAAGCGCTTCTGCTATCTGAATGGTGTTCACCGAACCGAAAATCTTGCCTTTGCTGCTGGTCTTGGCGCCAATGGTAAGCTTTAGTCCTTTCATCTTTTCAGACTGTCCGATGGCTGCTTCTTTCAGCTTGGCTTCCTTGTGAGCCCGCTGACGAAGGGTTTCGGCATGCATCTTTTTGGCCGATTCGGTGGCAGCAACTGCCAGGCCTCTGGGGATCAGAAAATTTCTTGCATACCCGTCCTTCACGGTCAGGATATCGTCCTTACTTCCTAAATTATTGACGTCTTGTTTTAATATGATCTGCATTGTTTTTCCTCCCCTTGATTATTTCAACAAATCGGTAACATAAGGCAGTAATGCCAGGTGCCTGGCCCTTTTTACGGCCTGTGCAACTTTTCTCTGAAATTTGAGAGAAGTCCCGGTTACCCTGCGGGGCAGAATCTTGCCCTGTTCATTCAGGAATTTCTTCAGAAATTCGGGATCCTTGTAATCTACATATTTGATCCGGTTCTTTTTAAACCTGCAATATTTCTTTTTCCTGATCTCTACCGTTGGAGGAGTTAAATACCTGATTTCGGAGGGAGTTTGTGGCATGGCGTATGCGTCTACTTTTTTGGCGTTTGCTCTCATGTTCTTTTTCTTTTCCCTGTATTCCACAGCGTACTTCTCCATTTTGAAGGTAAGAAAGCGAATTACGCGTTCGTCACGACGGTACTCGGTTTCCAGTTTGCCGATCAACTGCCCTTCCGTTTTGAATTCGATCAGGTAATAGAACCCGGTTGTCTTTTTCTGGATTGGATAGGCCAGCTTCTTCAGCCCCCAGTTTTCTTCATGTAAAATTGTACCACCTCCATCGGTGATCACACCCTTGAATTTGGCAACCGCTTCCTTCATCTGACTTTCAGACAAAACGGGAGTAATAATGAAAACGGTTTCGTACTGGTTTAACATAATGATTTAAAATTGGTTAATATTCCTTTTTAATTGGTGTGCAAAAATAGTAACTTTTTTATTAAGCAAAAACTTTTTTACGTTTTTCATTTTCTGGCTCAGGTCTTATCACCGAAGGTTTTTTAGGCCTCGGTTGGGCCTGAAATTGATGTTCTTTTTTTTATACAAAAAGCTACCGGTCGATACTCTTTGACTGGCGTTCTGTTGTAATGGCCTGGATTGCAGGATATTGTTGCGGTTTTGGAATCAGGATTAAAACCGTATATTTGTGGGCAAAGAGACGATCTGCAGCATGGAGAATTATATTGTATCTGCACGAAAATACAGGCCGGTAACATTTGATACGGTAATTGGCCAGGATTCGATCACCAGGACATTGAAGAATGCCATCCGACTGCAGCACCTGGCCCATGCATACCTCTTTTGCGGGCCACGCGGCGTGGGCAAAACTACCTGCGCAAGAATTTTTGCCAAAACCATTAATTGCAGCAACCTTACTCCTGAAATCGAAGCTTGCAATGAATGTGAATCGTGCCGTTCATTCAATGAATCGCGCTCTTTCAATATTCACGAACTCGATGCCGCTTCAAACAATAGCGTAGAAGATATCCGGAACCTGATTGACCAGATCAGGATCCCGCCCCAGATTGGTAAATACAGCATCTATATCATCGACGAGGTGCATATGTTGTCGGCTGCGGCCTTCAATTCATTTCTGAAAACCCTTGAAGAACCTCCCCGTCATGCCATCTTCATTCTGGCAACAACCGAAAAACACAAAATTATTCCTACCATTCTTTCTCGTTGCCAGATTTTTGATTTCAACCGGATCAAGGCGGAACATATCGTATCTTACCTGGCCGGAATTGCTGAGAAGGAAGGTATTCAGGCTGAACCCGACGCTCTTACCATCATTGCCCAAAAGGCCGATGGCGCTATGCGGGATAGCCTTTCCATTTTTGACCAGATCGTCAGCTATGCTGGTAATAATATTACATACAAACAGGTCATTGAGAACCTCAATGTACTCGATTATGATTATTATTTCAGGCTAACCGATCTCTTCCTGCGCTCGGATTATACGAAGACTTTGTTGATTTTTAACGAGATTCTTGAAAAGGGTTTTGACCCTCAAAACTTTATCAGCGGACTGGCAGGGCATTTCAGGGATCTGTTGATGTGCCGCACCGAATCTACCCTCTCTCTCCTCGAAGTAGGAGCGGGCATAAGAGAGAACTACCGGCAACAGGCCGGCGAATGTGCTCCTGAATTTCTTTTCCAGGCTTTGCAGATATGCACTACAGCCGATCTGAATTTTCGGTTTGCCAGAAACCAGAGACTACACGTGGAACTCACCCTCCTTCAGCTTTCCCGGCTGGCCGGAATGCCTTGGGAGTTGCCTGCAAAATACTCAGAAAGGCAAGCCACAACCACCCCTGCAACAGCAGGAGGTGAAAAAAAAAACCTGAGTCCTGAGAAGGAAGCTGCCGTTAAACAACCAGAGAAGGCTGATATTGGAACTGAAAATCAGCCGGTCATCCAGAAGGCAGAATCCCCGAACGAAAAAACTACTCACCGGATCAAGGTCCCGGAAAATAGTAAGCCTACGCCTAAACCACCGGTTAGAATACCTTCTTCCATTTCCATCAAGGATGCCATGAAAGGTCAGCCTAAGACGACGGAGCTTGAAAG
>JAKAMP010000222.1 GCA_021812865.1 Bacteroidota bacterium
CTGAAACCACTGCGCGGATTGGATCTTTCGGTCAGCGCCTGGCATGCCCGTCATGGAAATGAATATGTTTATGATACCGGCCTCGATGCCACCACCCACCCGGTTTTGCAGAATATTACCTGGCAGAATAAATCCATTTCGTTAAAAGCCAGATACGAATTCCTCTCCAACGCATACCTTTTCGGTGAAATACTATTCTCCAACATCCAATCCTTCGAAGTTGACGGCAAATCTGCCCTGTACTATCTAAACCTGTTCACTCCTAAACTTTTCCAGGGAAATCAATCCACCATTTCCGGAGGCTTCGCCTTTGGCTTCTGATTATGTATGCCGTTAATCCTGATCATCGCCAGCGGTGAACTGCCGCATCTGTGTAAGCCAAAGGCCTATCTGTGTTCAATCACACCCCACTCCCTCACCCCATGCCCACCAACCTGCCCGTCCGCAGCGAAGCATAGGTGAATCATCAATCTCAGAATAAATCTTCAACATTGATAAATTAAATCTGCGCTCACCTCTGCGGCCCTGTCCGCACCTGTGTAAATCTGCGATCCGCCGCAGGCGCACTGTGTAAGCCAAAGGCCTATCTGTGTTCAATCACACCCCACTCCCTCACCCCATGCCCACCAACCTGCCCGTACGCAGCATAGCGAAGGTGGGTCACCAATCACTAAAAATATATCGTTTCCCATATTTAATCCGTCTGCGTAACCCTGGCAGGTTTTTTATCGTATCTTTATCCGCTTAACTAAGCCTGAACTATGTTCAAGAGAAGCGCTTCATTATATATCAGCGATGCAGGAATTGTGCTATTGTCGTATGCGCTGATTGGCGTTTTAAAACCTTATCATTTCCCAAGTTACTTCACCCATTATTTCAGCCATATCCTGCCGGTGTTTGTCCTCTGGATTCCTATTTCTTCCCTGTATGGCAAATACCGTTTAATTAAAGCGAAAAAATCCATCCGCCGGTTCATGATCCCCATACTCCAGGCTAACCTGTCTATTTTAGGCCTGTTTGCTCTCTTTATTATGCTGAGCCGCACGGGGGAATATTCCAATAAGGTTATTCTCAGTACCATTACCATCGCCACTGTACTCGAGATTCTTTTCTATAATACCCTCCATTATACCAGCCGCCTGCATGATACATTGGATGAAAACCTGATTGTGAAGGCCATGCATTCTAAAACAATGGTTACGGAAACCCGCCTGAAAAGGCTGTTCAATGATATCCCTTCCGATCGGGAAACCATCCATAAAATCGAGCAGTCGGTGGTAAATGAAGTGGGCAAGGAAATATTTCATATGCTCAACAACTGGGTGAACCTGTATTCCCCGCATTGTCATATTTTAGCCACCACAACCCGCTTCAACATCCTGAATCTTGAAGACGGTACAAAATGCATCATCAACCTCAGAAGGATAAATGATGTAAGGTATCTCAATAAGTTTTTTGAAGCCGCGAATGATAAACTGGTCGACCAAGGCGTGCTGATAGCCTTTGCTGAAACAAAAGATCTCCGAAAACACAGAATCCTGCATAAATATCCGGCAGTGATCAATTACTTTATGTATGCGATCGACTTCATGATCAAACGGGTATTGCCAAAATTCAAACTAACCCAGAAATTATATTTTCTCATAACACGAGGAGAAAACAGGGTCCTATCAAAAGCGGAAATATTCGGACGTTTATACAGTTGTGGCTTCGAAATTCTTGATGAAGTCTACAAAAACAACTACCTCTTTTTCCTTGCCAGGAAAATCAGGAAACCTCATTACCCTGCCGATCCTACCTATGGTCCGCTCATCAAATTGCGCCGGGTTGGGAAAGACGGGAAAATCATAAAAGTTTATAAATTCCGCACCATGCACCCCTATGCAGAATATCTGCAGGAGTATATGTACACAAAAAATAACCTGCAGGAGGGTGGCAAATTTAAAAATGATTTCAGGGTGTCAACCCTTGGCCGCATCATGCGTAAACTCTGGATCGACGAATTGCCCATGATTTTTAACCTTCTGAAAGGGGACATTAAGCTGGTTGGCGTAAGACCCTTGAGCCAGCATTACTTCTCCCTTTATACCAAAGAACTGCAGGAAAAACGTTTGAAACATAAACCGGGTCTGATTCCTCCCTTCTATGCCGACATGCCCAAAACACTCGATGAAATCATGACCTCTGAAATGAATTACCTCATCGCCTATGAACAACGCCCGCTAAAAACCGATATCCGGTATTTTTTTAAATCTTTCTATAACATCTTTTTCCGCCACGCCCGGAGCAATTAAAAAACATTCCCTCCAAAGCCAGATTAAGCCATTCATTCATCCCTGCAGGATCAAAAACCAATTCAGCATATTTTAGTCTGGACACATTAACCCTGATCAGAAACGAATGATGTCTATACTTTCCCCGGTTCTCCATCTTAAGATTCAAAATCAAAAATCTTCAGTCAAACCTCACCATTGAAAAATCAAATCTATGCTAATCCTCTGCGGCCCAGGCCGCATCTGTGTAAATTAGCCTCATCCGCGTCCGCCGCAGGCAGACTGTGTTCCATCACCTCCCACACCCAACCCCCCGACCCTCCCCGACAGAGACCGCAAGACTGCACGACCACCCGACCGCACGACTGCAAGACAATCAGACCGCACGACAACCTTTCTCCCTACCTTCATTCCTGAGCTCCTCCTTCCTCCGGATTTCTAAAATCTTGAATCTTTGAATCTTCCCTACATTGAAAAATCAAATCTGTGTTCATCCCCTGCGGCCCTGGCCGCATCTGCGTAAATCGGCCTGATCTGCGTCCGCCGCAGGCAAACTATGTTCCATCACGCCAACCCCCTCTACACCCTCGACCCTCCGACCGCAAGACTGCAAGACAATCCGACCGCACGACAACCTTTCTCCCTCCGGCCTCATATGCATTGAATTTTTGAATCTTGAATCGTTGAATCCTTGAATCCTTCATACTCCATACTCCATACAATTTACCACCCCAATAGCCAAATGCACCTATGAATTCTCTCTATTCAATAAAACTCTGTATTTTTGAATCCTGAATCTTATCTTTACAAGTATTTCCTTAAACGTTCGCACATGCATGCTCCCCTGAAAAGATTGGCTCTCCTGGCCTGTATGTTCATGATCCTTCCGGCTTATGCCTTTACCCAGACCGATACCTCCGATCTTCACATTGCTGTTAAGGAACTTGCACTCACCCTTACTAAATCCGAGCAGCGAAGAGTCGACAAAGCCATCAACCTGATGGATAATGCCTCCGGTCTTCTCGAAAAAGCCCGCAGTGCAGGAAAAAGTTCCGGCGCCTACAGTTATCTGAAGCAGGCCTCTTCGAAATATAAATCCGCCCTCCAGACCATGAAGGGACTGTACGAGAGCTCCCTGAAAGATTTCTACGACAAAGCCAATCCCATCATGATCAATAAATTCGATCATGCAAGGTATTATGACCAGCGGGCAGAAGGGTATTCCTCTGCAGCCGACAGGGTGATGCAGAAGCTCGACTCGGTGAAAGGCGTGGAAAACTATTACCCTATTTATGCCAATGCTTATGAGAATGTGAAATGGGCCATCATCAACGAACTCCGCGCCGTGAAGGTTTACCAGGATTTTCCACTGGAGTATCCTTATGAGTGGGACGACTTCTTCCGCGAGCACCAGATTATGCTGGCCAGGGAGGAAGCTGCCCGTTATGCCACCCACCCTGAAATAAAACAGCAGGTGCAGCAGGAAGCAAAAGAAAGCTATCGTACCGTCTATTTCCGCGTCCAGATCGCCGCCCATACCATGCGCATTCCCTCCCTGCAGCTCTGGGCCATATATAAGGGGAAAATGCCCATCACTGAAGTGTATGAAAACGGTTGGTTCAAGTACACCATTGGCAATTTCGAGCGATACGACGAAGCCCTGTCCCTTCTGAAAGCCTGCAACGTGAAAAAAGCTTTTATCGTGGCCTACGACGAAAAAAACATCCGCCAGGATATGAAATTGCTTGAAAAGGACAAAAAGTAAATTTGCCAAGTCCCAATAACCAAGCTCTAATCCTGTACAAATCAACACTATTTAAATTTGGTCAAAATACTTTGTCCCTGATTTATATCAAAAACTGCAGGCATGCATCAAAATCAAGCGCTCTGGAAAAAGTGTTATTCCCTGGCCAGCCGGATCCATACCCTCAAACCGTGGCAATGGATGCATGAAGATGATACCTTCGTGATCCGTGTGCCCTCCGGCCGGACCTATTTTATGAGCATAATGGGTGCTGGTGGTGAATTCCCGGGAATTATTGCATACGAAGGACCGGAAGCCTTCCATGACTTCCTGGACCTGCAGGACTACGATGACATTTTGCCGCCGGAAGCCATTTTAACCATTCCTCATATGATGTTGTACTGGAGTGAAAAGAAGGAGCTGATGCCGGAAGAAAAATCCCTGATGAAGGAGGTTAGATTCAGCGCATCGGGAAAGAATGGCTGGCCACGCCTGGACCGGACGGTTCCTGGCTTTGTGCCTGCATTACCTGAAGATTCTTTCCTGGAAGAGATGGTGATTGCGCTTGAACAGACGTTAAATGTGGCAGCCCGTGCAGAAGCCGAGGAGAATCTCCTTTGGCCGGGCGACCCCGAAGCAGGTAACTACCTGTTGTGCGAATGCATCGAAAAGGAAGGGGTTCTCACATGGTACGACAAGGAATATGCCTTGCCTGAAAAAATACAAATTGCCCCGGCAGAGCCGGATTCTGATCTTGTGCGATCACTGGCTAAACTTCAGGAAAAAAAAATGATCCTTCAAATGGATCTCCGCATGTTGCCGGCACCCGTAAAAGATGGCGTTCACACCCCCTATTTTCCCTGGATTATCATGCTTGTTGAAAAAAAGAGAGGGATGGTATTGCATTTCAAACTCCTTACTCCTCTGCCTGATCTGCAACACATGTTATCTACCTTGCAGGTTTGTCTGCTGGAATCATTGCGTGCAGCAAACTGCAGACCTCAAACACTCGAAGTTCATAATCCGTTGCTGGCTTACCATCTTGAGCCGGTGAATAATCGCATTCCCTTTGGCCTCCGGTTTGTGGAAAGCATGAAATCTCTGGATGAAGCGTTCGATTCACTGATCAGCAGCATGGAGCAGACAAATCCTTGGTAAATGCACTCGGGTTTTCCTCCCTTCAGGACAAACCTGACTCCTGGCACAGACACCAGTCATCCAGACACCAGAAAGATCAGGAAACCATCCGCTGCCGCTAAGACCAGATAGACAAATCCTCCTCATATGCGCAAATCTGCCACATCCCCGTTCCGCTACAAGCGCACTGTGTTCTATCACTCCCGAACCCTAACCCCAAACCCACTAATCACTAATTACCAGTCACTAACCTTCCCGTCCGTTGCCTAGCGAAGGCCGATCACAAGTAACCAAATAAACCTTAACCATTGAATAATCAAATTTGTGCTAATCTTCTGCGGCCTTGGCCGCATCTGCGTAAATCGGCCTGATCTGCGTCCGCCGCAGGCGCACTGCGTTCCATCCCATCCCACTCCCAGCCCCACCGCCCACTCATCACCAACCTGCCCATCCATAGCGTAATAAAAGCGGAATACATAACAGAAAAAATATCAAAAAAAAAATAA
>JAKAMP010000223.1 GCA_021812865.1 Bacteroidota bacterium
TTAAAAAAAGAAAATCTTCGTGACCATATGACTAATCTTGAGTTGGTCCTAAACATGTTGGCAGAAACCAGCACCACCGAAATATCCAAAGTAAAAAAACCGCAAACTTTCCCTGAAAACAGAAAAAACAATGCGGCGGTAACGTTTATACAGAATGCCACAGCCTGTTTCAGGGCATTCAGCCTTATCATGCTATCGTCAATGGCAAGACCCAGTGCAGCCAGTACAATTACGCTCACCCCCGCTCCGAAATAGCCACCGTACACTGCGGCCGGGGTAACCAGCGAGAGGATAAGAATATTGTTCGTTCCGGCCGCATGGCCTGAAGCAGCCCGTTTTACCAGCCACTGCCTCACCGGGCCCTGCACGGCAAGCAGAACAGAAGCGAGGAGGATAAGAAAGGGCGCCAGTTCGCGGAAGCTTTTTTCTCCGGTCCACAAAAGCAAAGCGCCTCCTGCCAGTCCGCCCAGAACACTGATGGGAACAAGCAGCCAAAGCTGCCTTTTCTGCATCTTAAGATCGTTCCACTGGGCAATTGTACCCCCGAGGTAACCGGGACTCAGGGCAACCGTATTGGTCACATTGGCCACCACGGCAGGCAGGCCAAGGGCTGTAAGCACAGGAAATGTGATCAGCGTTCCACCGCCTGCAATGGCATTTACCACACCCGCACCCATAGCTGCAATCGCTGCGATGATCAGATCGGTTACACTCATTTAAATCATTCTTCGGTTTATACAGGCTGTAAATGTAATATGATGAAGCATAAAACCATAGCAGGGATGCAAAATTCCCAACCCTGATTTCAATAATTTATTATCTTCAGTCCTTTATTAATCAAATTCTTCCGGCATGTTTCACCTTACCATTACCCTGGCATACATCATTCCCAATATCTACCTCTTCCTCCGCACCATGAACCTGTTCATTACAAAGAAATACAGGTGGCTTTACGGGGCGATTTACCTGGGTATTGCATTGATATACCCGCTTACACAGGGATTTTCGCACAGGGAGGTGGGTAAGGTGCAGCAGTTTTTTTATGCAACCGGAAACTACCTGTTGCCCTTTTATCTTTATTTGTTTTTGGGGATGTTGCTGTTCGATCTTTTTCTTCTGGTCAATACCTGGGCGAAGATACTCACCCCGGAAAGAAGGAAATCCTTTCATTTCAGGACACGGGCTTTCTCCACCATCTGCGGAGTCGCCCTGGCCGTTGTTATCGGGGGAATCATCAACCTGCACACTATCCAAATAACCCATTACCGGCTTGTCATTCCTGCCCGGTCGGGTATTCCCGGGAAGATCAGGGTTGCCTTCATTGCCGACTTTCATCTGAATGAGCATTCGTCCCCGCGATTCGTAAGAAAATTTGTCCGGAAAGTCAATACACAACACGCCGACATTGTCCTTTACGGTGGAGATATCATAGACGGAAGCCGGAATGCTGAAAAAATGGATACCATCGAGTTCGTTTTCCGGAATATTCATGTACCTCTCGGAAGTTATGCCGCCTTAGGAAATCACGAATATTACAGCCGACAGGAGAATGGACGTTTTTATAGGAAAGCCGGGATCAGGCTGCTACGCGATACAGTGGTGGAAATCGGGCGCAGCTTTTACCTGGCCGGCAGGGATGATGAGCATGCCAGGCACAGAAAATCTGCCGCGGAACTTGTTAAAGGACTGAACCCACCCCTTCCCCTGATTGTACTGGATCACAGGCCTACGGATTTCGAGAATGAGCAGAAGGCAGGCATCGACCTGGTGCTTTCGGGCCATACCCACGATGGTCAGTTATTCCCCATCAACCTCATCACAAACCGGGTGTACGAACTGAGTTGGGGGTACATGAAGAAAGGCAATACGAACTTCATCGTAACCAGTGGGCTGCAACTCTGGGGCCCACCGGTCAAGACAGCAGGCAAGGCCGAACTGGTGATTATTGATATTGAACTCAGGAATCCGTAATGAAGTTCATTCAAGGATACTGATTTAGCGGATGAAAGGAAAGAAATGATAATGCAATGACACTTTTCAACGCTATTGGCTATTGGCTGTTGGCAGTTAGCCGGATTACCCGATGGTGGCCATTTCAACTACAATTTGACCTTAGCTTATCCACTAAATGACCATGGTTTTTTTATCGAACATATTCCAAATCTTAATCTATAATTCCTGTTTCACCTCAAACCTGTGGTAAAGTCCAGGGGGCACGGTAATGGGGAACCAGGTATTGGTTAGCCTCAGCGTCGTTGGTAAAAGCAGTACCATTCCATTCAAGCCGTTTGCGGGTACGGTAGGCAATATTCCCAAGGCTGGCAAAAGTGGCAATGCCGGCGCCAATGGCAGGGTTTGCATTCGTGTTTACATCACGGCTTTTTAGGCAGGCAAGGTGGTTTTTCACATGAAGGCTCAGTCCTTTACCGCCTGATTTCTGAAGTGGAACAGCTTCCATACGGGGTGTTCCCCCATCAATTCTTTCGGGGATCACCTCCCAGCCGTCTCTGTTTACCACCAGGGTACCGTTTTCCCCGACATAAGCCACACCATGGTTCCGGCCATAGGCGCCGTCATCCACGCCAATGGCATGATCCCACAATACCGTGAATCCGTCGAATTCATACAATGCCTGCAAGGTATCGGGTGTTTCTGCCGCATCTGCCGGGTATCCGAATTTTCCGCCCATGGCTGTGACGGATCTGGGCGTCTTTACGTTCATACCATACAGTGCATAATCGAGCAGGTGTACGCCCCAGTCGGTCATGAGTCCGCCGGCATAATCCCAGAACCAGCGGAAGTTAAAGTGAAAGTGGTTGCGGTTGAAGGGTCTGGAAGGCGCCGGGCCCAGCCACATATCGTAATCCACCCCCTGCGGCACAGGTTCATCGGGCAACACAGGAACGGAGGAACACCATCCCTGGTATGAGAAAACCCTTACCGTGCGGATTTTCCCGAGTTTACCTGATCGGACAAAGGCTACGGCATCCTGCCAGTGAGGATCGCTCCGCTGCCATTGCCCAACCTGCACCACGCGGTTATACTTCTGAGCTGCTTTTACCATGAGGTTGCATTCCTCAACGGTATAGCCCATGGGCTTTTCGCAATACACATCCTTCCCTGACTGGCATGCAGAGACCATGGGCAGGCAATGCCAATGATCTGGGGTACCGATGATCACCAGATCAATATCTTTATTATCGATTAGCTTGCGCCAGTCCTTATAAAGGTTAGGCACCTTCTTCCCCTGAAGCTTTTCAGCCTCTGCAGCACGCTTGTAAAGGGGATTGTCATCTATATCGCATATGGCAATGCATTCCGTTTCCGGATTTTCGAGGAAGGTGCTCAAATCGACAAATCCCATTCCATTGCAGCCGATCAGTCCGATCTTGATTTTATCGGAAGGTGCAACCGGTTTGCCCACCTTCAAAGTCCTGGGCAATGATGAAGCAAGGCCAAGCCCTGCCATTCCTGCAGCGCTGGTACGGATAAAGTCCCTTCGGGTTGTCATGACAGTCCGGTTTAAGTTTTTGTAGAGGAAATGAAGATAATAATTTTGCCTTAAAATGGTGCAATCCGGTCAAGGCTAAATCAAAACCACCGGAGGGAGACACTGTCATTTTGTTCGTAACATTTTTATAATGAAACACTTGACTTTGGTCAGCAAATGAAGTAAATCATCTTTTCTTTTCAGGCATCCTATTAAAGAAGGTTTGATAGACTCCATATATTAATCTCAAAATCAATGCTTATGAAAAAAATCATTTATTTCGTTTTACCGCTGATCCTGTTGGCCTTCCTACTGAACTCCTGTCAGCCGAAGGTTGATACGGAGAAAGAAAAACCAGCAATCAAGGCTCAAATCGATGCAGAAACACAGGCGTGGATTGATAAGGACGGGGCCAAATTTGCAGACCTGTATATTCATGACGAAGACCAGACCAGGGCAACATTGACCGATACAGCCATCTTAGTGCAGGTTGGCTGGAGTAAATTCGGCAATATGGCTGATTCGGTAAAAATGCCGATTGGAGCAAGATCAAGAATCCAAAATTTCATCATGACTTTTATAACAACAAGGTCATGGGAAATGTAGCCTGGGCGGTATTCAGCCAGAATTTCTCGGCCATATACAATGGTGCAGATTACAAGAGTACTTCTCTCCAGGCGATGGCGCTTCAGAAGATGGACGGGAATTGGAAGATTTCCTGCTTTGTGGATGCCAATGTACCTAACCGCCACCACCTCCTCCTCCGCCACCTACTGAAAAAGGCAAGAAGAGTAAATAAAATGACTTATTCTGCCGGATCAAAGACTCATGGATGCATGGGTCTTTTTTTTCAGGAACGCTTGCGGAATTTCAGTTTTCTTCCAAATACCGTGTAATTCAGGATGAACAGGATTCCAACAAGGGCAATAACAACCAGCAGAATGTAAAGGAAAAGGTTCTTGTTAGATAGTGGCCCCAGGGGAAACGTACCCAGAAGGGCGAAGAAAATCAGGATCAATCCGGCAATATGCTCCCATCGCCAGGCAATGGCAACTACTGCAAATATAGCAAAGGTGGGGATATTGTGAATAAGGAAGGCCAGGACAGTCTTCCAGAATGAATAACCATCACCGAATACATCAAAGGAAAACAAGGTAAGAAATAAGCCAACCACGATTAAAAGTATCCTAAGTGCCCAGCTCAATGCCCTGATACCAGGCATTTTTTCTTCCTGTTCTTCCTTGCGTTCTTCATTCATATCTCAAATGTTAATTCAACATAAAGTTAGGCCAAATTCGAAGAAATGCAAGGTTTTTTTAAGCCTGACGGACAATACAGGACGAAAGAATAATTCCAACTGCAATTCTGATTGAAATATTAAACACTGATTATCAACTTTTTAAATACTTTAAGATTTCTTCATATGGGCTTAATATTGCGTTAATACAGTCGCCGCATTTTTGTATCGTGAAAACAGAGCAATATGATACCTATTATTCATAAACACAAAAAAAGTATGAAACAAAGAATTACCTTGTTGATGGCTGCAACGGCCTTTTTTATGATGACAATCCCTGCTGCAGGTTTGAACGCACAGACCTCGCAGACAGGTTCTGACAGCCAGACTACCGAATTCAAGCCCTCCGGTAAAGTATGGGGATATGTTTTCGGCGATTATTACTATAAAACCCATGCTGATTCCCTGGGCCGTGGAAAAACACAGTATGCTGGCAAATCTTATCCCAAAGACTTCAACGCATTTGCTTTCCGCAGAATTTACCTGGGTTATGATTACAACATCAGCGAAAAGTTTTCCACCGAGTTTCTGATTACCCATGAAGGCGATGTGGCTGACGGAAGCGGCGACCGCATTATGTATATCAAGGCAGCCAACCTGCGCTGGAAGAACATCTTCAAAAACAATGACCTGGTAATCGGCCAGATGTCCACCCCCTTGTTCGCCATGACTTCCGAAAAAGTATGGAGCTACCGCAGCATTGAAAAGACTGTGGCCGACATGCGCGGATTCGGAAGCTCAAACGACCTGGGTATTGCCCTGCAAGGTAAACTCAATGATAAGGGAGACTATGGTTATAACCTGATGATTGGTAATGGAACAGCCCAGAAGATCGAAACCGATAAATACAAAAAAATCTACGGTGAAG
>JAKAMP010000224.1 GCA_021812865.1 Bacteroidota bacterium
ATTCCCCATGCTCATAAGGATTAAGGGTTCCGGGATCCACATTGATATATGGATCGAGCTTCTGAATAGTGACATTGTACCCTCGTGCTTGAAGCAATTTCCCTATCGATGCGGAAATGATCCCTTTACCCAATGAGGAGGTCACCCCCCCGGTAACAAATATATACTTCGTTGCAGTCAAGGTGTGAAACAATTTAAATGGTTCAAAATATCTGTCAGTTTATTTCGTCAAGTTCTGAATCGATCAGCCTGATCCGGGCTTCCAGAAGAACGATCTTTTTCCTGGTTTCATCAATCCTCTTCTGGACTTCCTCTTTCATGGCATTCGACTTTTCGGTCTTTGCAAAGAATCCGATATTGTTTTCCCAGAGGGTAATATCGTTTTCAAGCTGTTTCAGCTTGTTGATGGTTTTTTCCCTTTCAACCCTGAGCTTCTGATAGCCCTTTGGCTTGTTGCTCATGGTATCAAGCTTGTTCCTGAATTTCAGGAGATTTTTCCGGTCATCATCTATTTTAAGGTTGTCGTAATGCTTATTGATGGCTTCCCGGAATTTCTTCTGTATCTCTTCCTTATTCCTGATGGGAACAAACCCGATTTCCGACCAGCGCCGCTGAAAATCCTTGAGTGCATTGAAATTTGCTTCCACGCTATCGCCGGGAACAAAATTCTCCACTTCACTTACCAGGGCCAGCTTTCTGGACAGGTTCTCTTCGTATTGGTTGTCAACCGATGCAAAATGTTTTGATTTCTTCTGGAAGAATTCATCGCAGGCCGCACGGAACCTTTTCCATAGAGCATCTGAATATTTCCGGGGCACAGGCCCTATCTCTTTCCAACGCTTCTGAATATTGATCAGGTCTTCGGTTGTTTTTTTCCATTCGGTGCTGTCCTTCAGCGATTCGGCCTGTATGCAGAGTTCCGTTTTCAACTGAAGGTTGTTCATCTGCTCTTCCTTGAATTCAGTAAAGAATTCGCGTTTGCGATTGAAAAACTCATCGCAGGCCGCACGAAAACGCAGGTATATTTTATTATTGTCCTTCTTGGGCGCAAAACCAATGGTCTTCCAAATCTTCTGGACCTCGAGGATCTCATTCGACTTCTCTTCCCATTCCTTGGCGTTCTCAATCTTGTTGGCAATAATTTCTTCCACTTTATCGCACAACAGGGATTTCTGCTCGAGGTTTTTCTTCTGCTCTCCCTTGAGGCTTTCGAAATGCTCCTGGTAGTTTTTATTGATTTTGCTGGTGGCTTCCTTGAAACGGGACCATATCTCATCCCTCATTTCATTGGGCACCGGACCAATATCGCGCCAGTCTTCATGATATTTCTGAAGGAGGTTGAATGCTTTGATATGGTCCGATTCCAGCAATAGTTCTTCTGCCTTTTCACAGAGCGCAATTTTCGATTCCAGGTTTTTCTTTAGATCCAGGTCACGCAGCTCCTTGTTGATCTTGATGAAATCATAAAATTTCTCAACATGGTGGTTGTATGTTTCCCAAAGGTCTTTCACATTGGTTTGGGGAACGGGCCCAATGTTTCTCCAGCGCTTCTGCAGTTCCCTGAAGTTCTGAAAGGTCTCGTTCACCGATTCATTGCCGGTAAGCAGTTCCTTTATTTCTTCAATGATAGCATATTTGGCCTTGAGATTTTCCTGCTTTTCGTGTTCTACCAAGCGATTGTGATCGGCCTTGATATCCCTGTATTTCTTGAATAATTCCTTGAACTGGTTTTCGAGCGGATCTTCTCCGGGCTTGAAGTCTTCGAGGTTGCCGCCGTCATCGATGAATTTTCTTCTTTTGCGCTCGATTTCGGCTTTATGTTTCTTGTAAAAATTGATCTTGATGATATCGGCTTCATCGCCTATCTGCTGAAGAGGACGGTTGGTCAGCAGGCTTTCAAGCGCAATAATGAGCTCCTCTTTCGTCATTTTGAAATAATCCGTTCCCTGGCCTTCTTCTGCATTCTCGGCATTCAGGTCGGAAGCCAGCGTGGGCTCAAAGTCGTCGTGTTCCTTCACATCGTGTGGGAAATCTTCATGCAAAGGGGCCGGTACGGTTTCTCCGGCCGACTGAGGACTGCTTTCCTGGTCAGATGGTGTTTTCTCCGGTGGAGTGTTTTGCTCAGGATGCGCATCCTGTGGCTGCCGGTTTACATCTTCCGGCGTTGAAGCTGTGCCTGGTTTTTCTTCCATGGGGTCATTACGCATAATTTCAGGCTGGGGATTTCCAGCGCTGAACGGTTCATATTGAACAGAGTCTTCGGGTTCAAGAAATGCCATAGTCTACACCATATCGTCCTAAAAAATCCGCTACGAAAATATACATTTGATAATTAATACTCAAGGATTTTATGGAATAATTGCGACAACGCTCAGGTTCATAGAGATTAAGTACATAGGGTACTTTTGAAAATGTGATACTTCCCCTGATTCGTGCTTACGCCTGGCTCCTGCGGGATTAGCCCGAATGCCTATATGCTGATTAGCCCAAGAAGGCAATCGTACCGTACTCCAGCGCTTATCTAATGTCTGAACGAAGAAAAAAATCCCGCTACCCTTGCAGCAGGATTTCTTTGCCTGGAACCAGCTCATATTAACTGATCTGAATGCTTCTGGCCTGTTGAGGTTTCAGCTCTTCCCGCTTGGGGAGCAAAAGGTTGAGTACCCCTCTTTCCATGGAACCTGATATCTTTTCGGTATCAACCGATTCAGGTACAATGAACTGCTTTTCAAATTCTCCCGGCAGGAATTCCTTCCGCCAGTACTGGATTTCTTTCGATTCCTCAGCATTTTTCCTGCCGCTGATTTTCAGAACATTTTCATTCAGGTCAATGCTGATGTCTTCTTTGTTGAATCCCGGTAATGCCATCTGAATGTTGAAGGCATCCTTGTTTTCCAAAATGTTGACCCTGGGCTGGATGTGGCTTGCAGCAGGACTGCTCTCCATACCGAAAAACTCATTCATAAGGTCCGAAAGGGTACTCATGCTCATCTCGCTCTTTCTGTAAGCGTATCCGGGGGCGCATCTTACAACTGTCATATGATTGCATTTTTAAGGTTAATGATTTTTTTTGTTTCTGTATTTTTTCAATTTATGTACCATGGCTATGTATCTGACAGAAATGCAGTATTTTATCGTTAATTAATGCCATTAAGGCATAAGAACTAGGTTGGTAATGACAATATGGCGTTGAGAAGGATGGGACATCCAGGTGGCTTGACTGGAAGAAGGGATGGCTGTGGGTTATGGCCACTACGACGTAATTTGCCTTGTATTTTCTGCAGATGTGCCTGAATAATGTATTTTTGCGGAAACTGAAATAGGTATGCGCATTGATATCGTCACCATATTTCCCGAAATGTTCAAAGGTCCATTTGATTATTCCATCATTCAACGGGCTCAGAAAAGCAAGTTGGTGGAAATTTGCATTCATAACCTCCGCGATTATGCCACAGACAAGCATAAGCGGGTGGACGATTACCCGTTCAGCGGCGGTGGAGGCATGGTGATGCTGGTGGAACCTATCGAGCGGGTAATTCAGCAACTGAAGTCGGAAAGGAATTATGATGAAGTGATTTATACCACGCCCGACGGGGAGATGTTCAACCAGGCCACGGCCAATGTGCTCAGTTCAAAACAGAATATTATCGTTCTTTGCGGCCATTACAAGGGGGTGGATCAACGGGTGCGCGATCACCTGATCACCAGGGAAATTTCAATTGGGGATTTTGTACTTTCAGGAGGTGAACTGGCTGCAGCAGTGATCATCGACAGCCTTGTTAGGATCATTCCCGGAGCTATTTCCGATGAAACTTCTGCGCTTACCGATTCATTCCAGGATGGGCTGCTTGCGCCACCGGTTTATACGCGCCCGGCCGATTACAAAGGATGGAAGGTTCCCGATATACTCCTATCCGGCAACGATAAAGACATTGAACACTGGAAGCTTGAGCAGGCCATGGAGAAAACACGTATCCGACGGCCCGACATGTTTGAAAAATTCAAATAGCGAAATTATTAGAACTTATCCTTGCCTGTGCCTGTCAATCATTACCGGGCTGGGAAGGACATTGCATCACCTCAGTATTTTCCGGACGAATGCAACTGTGAAATACGACATCATGAATACGCCCATAAACCCTTCCAGTCCGGAGAATATCCTGCTCAGTCCTTTGGGAAACACATCTCCGTACCCGATGGTAAAAAAGGTAATGGCGCTGTGGTAAAATGATTGCAGAAACGGGCTGAGGTTATCGGGATTACCTACGGATGATACGGTCTGTCCCAATCCTGCCAGTTCTATCAGAAAATACAAAAATCCGAAAAAAAGCCAGAAAATGACCACGCTGATTAGTACCCTTCCCGGGGAGGTGGCATAGAGTCCAATCTTGTCGAAAACCAGCCATTTGAAACCATATGCGGGATAGGCCCAGAACGCCGCCAGTTTGTTCTTTCCCAGGGCATCATGCAGGTCGGCCAGCGACTCAAACCGCTTGAATTCCACATAGGCTTCATCTTCGTCGTTATAATGGCCGGTTTGATTGAAATTCTGCT
This sequence comes from Bacteroidota bacterium, assembly GCA_021812865.1. Lineage (GTDB taxonomy): Bacteria > Bacteroidota > Bacteroidia > Bacteroidales > JAAYUG01 > JAKAMP01. The sequence goes on from JAKAMP010000224.1 coordinate 4,555, forward strand.
TCAATGTCCTGAATTGTTCCGCTTTGGAACGTAATCCAGTTTCCTGGCTTTCGATGATTTTCTTAACTTCATTCTACTCCCAGTCGATATATATTCTACCCAGCAGACGTATACCGGTAATATTGAACCGGGCAATATCGATTTTGAAATCATATGGGGTCATATCGACAATATCGCGGGTGATGGTATCGGAAAGATCGAGATCCTCGCAAAAGGCAAGGCGCAGATCGAGGTAATGATCAATATGGCATGATCGGAGCGACAAGTTTTTGAACCGGGAATTGAGAAAAGAGATATTCCCATCTCCGAAATAGGTGCCGTCAAGGTATATTTCAGCCTTACTAAAATCTGCCAGTTCAAAACTCAGATTTCCGTTGCCCAACATGGCGCGCTTGAAAAGAAATTTCCCGCCCTTGAGTTCACTGCCTTCAAAAGTTACATCGCCATCTCCAAACACGGCGCGGTTGAAGTTCACCCGGCTGAGGTTGAATTCCACAGTTCGAAAATCCACCCGTCCATGGCCGAATTCTGCTCGCTCAAAAACTATATCCCCGTTGCCGAATTTGGCATAGTGAAAATCGATCTTCCCTACACCAAACCGGGCCACCTTAAAGGAAATATCACCCTCATGGAACACCGTGTTGATGAATGAAACATCGCCATCTCCGAATTCGGTATTGATGAACGAAACATCACCTGATCCGAAATCGGCATACTGGAAATCCTTCGTGCCATTGCGGAAGATGCAGTTCTTAAAACTCACCTCTCCCTGGCCGAACACCGTATTGGCAAAATCAACGGCGCCATTGTTGAAAAGGGCATAATTGAAAAAAATATTTCCTTCCCCGAAATTAGCTGAGTTGAAACTCAACAATCCCTTGGCAAAAATGGCATGTTCCAGGTTAATGTTCCCAGTTCCGAATTCCGCATAACTGAAGTCAATCTTGCCTTCACAATCAAAAAAGGCATGTTTGGCAGAGAATCCTGCAATGAAAACCTTGTCCTTCTTTTCCATCTCCTTCAGTATCCGGTACTCTGAAAGAGAAAACCTATTCACA
>JAKAMP010000225.1 GCA_021812865.1 Bacteroidota bacterium
ATCCATACAGAGATGCTTTTCTGGGATTCTGGTCCTCGAATTTCATCGCATTTGTAACTCCCGGCCGACTGGGGGAAGTGGCCAAGGCCTTTTACCTGATGAAGGACAAGGGGTTGCCTTTCTCCAGCTCCCTTCCTACAGTGGTGTTTGACAGGCTTTTCGACATGTATACTCTTTGGATGTTCAGTGTTACCGGAGCAGTTGTGTTTGCCACCGGCAGGATCGGCATGCTGAATTGGCTCCTGGTCACTGTCTTGCTGGTGTTTCCCCTTCTGATCTTCTGGAAAGGTATGGTAAAAGGATTTTTCAACGCCTTTTTATCTTTACCCCTTCTGAACCGATACCGGTCGGGTTTTCTCAGGGGACTGGACGGGTTTTACCAGGAAGTGTCTACCCTTGTTCACTGGAAATCCATCGGAGGGTTGCTCCTGACCATTGCCGCATACCTTATCCTGTTTTATTGTTCCTACTGGATATCCAGAGCGAGCGCTTCCGATCTTCCCTACATGCAGGTGAGCTATTTTATGGCTGTTGTGGCGCTGCTCTCTTTCCTGCCCATTACCATTGCCGGCTTCGGCACCAGGGAAGCAGCGCTTGTTATCCTTTTCAGCCAGATTAGCAGAAGCCGTGAAGAAGCTATCCTTTTCTCCACCCTCTATTTTTTTGTTTTTTTTGCTTTGGGGGGTTTGATGGGGTATTTTTGTTTCCTGCTGAAACCTGTTGAATTTAAGAAACTAAAGGCTTTTGCCAAGAAACCTGCAGCAGATACAGTTTAAAACAGCTTTTACCGATGAGGAAAAGCCTTAACAAGCAGAATGCTGAACGATGGCTTTTTACCGGACTGGCCTTGCTAAATGCTCTGCCATTGCTCATCTTTGCTTATTATCCCGGACTCGACGCTCCTGCACACCTTTACAATGCTCAATTGTTGCCTGAGGTTTTACATGCCAGTTCTCCGCTGCGTGAATATTTTGCAATCAATGCGGTTACCACCAACTGGCTGGACCATATCCTCCTGGCGCTTCTGAATGTATTGCTTCCTTCATGGCTGTCCCTCAAAACTTTACAGCTCTTGCTGGTCCTGGGCCTGGTATTTGCCTTCCGGTATCTTATCGTTACACTGAAAGGAAGAGCGGGTACAGAGACCCTGCTCATTCTCCCCTTTGCGTATTCTTTTCCTTTTCTTCTTGGATTCTATAATTTTATCCTGGGCATTATTTTATCGCTACTGCTTTTCGCCTGGATTGAGAAGTATAAAACAGAAGGAGGTTATGCAAAACTTGCAGGAATAGCCCTCATGTTCCTGTTGCTTTGGCTGGCACATGCCTTTGTCTTTCTCTGTTTCGGGCTATCCCTGGTTATTTTGTCCCTGTCAGGCCTTTTTGAAACCAGGAGCCAGAAGGATTTTATACAGAAGCAAATTCAAAGCTATGCATGGTTGCTACTGGCTGCACTTCCGGCTATTGTGCTATGCTTTGATTTTTTCGTGTTGAAACCCCTCTTGATGCCTGGAACTGACCGTTATCTTCCGGAATCTGAACGGCTTTCATGGCTGCTGTTTTGCAGACCGCTGGTTCTTTTTAACAGTGATACAGAAAAAATTCCCGCACTTGCGATGGGATTGCTGTTGATCTTACTTGCCACACGGGTTTTCTATGAAAATCTGAAGAGGATAAAACGGAGTGAACCGGGGGGAAGCCGTCTTCCCGGCATGTTTAGCCGGCAAAACCATTGGCTGCTGACTACGGGCATTTTCCTGGTTTTATTTTTCATTTTGCCCGACTACCGGGCGGGGCAGGGAGGGCACATTTCAGTGAGGGTGGTCACCTTTCTTTTTATTCTGATGCTGATCTGGCTTTGTACGCATTCATTCTCACGGTGGATCAACAGGATCATCGCGGTTGCGGTGCTTGCAATCAGCGTGGGAAGATTCGTACAGACCTATGAACCATACCGGGATTACAGCAGCAGCGCAGAGGAGCTGGCTGGTCTTTCCCCGCTGATCAGCCCGTATACCGCTACAATGACAAGGAATTATTCCGAAAACTGGCTTCAACTGCATCTCCCGGATTATGCAGGAACCAGGAACCTGGTGGTTATGGACAATTATGAAGCCGATACCCGGATATTTCCCTTGCGATGGAAATATGCCAGCAAGCCCTTGGTCAGGTTCGACAAAACAGGACAGCCTTTCTTTCTGCTCGAGGATTCACTCGCTAAGCCTGTTGGAGCTGTGCTGATCTGGGACATCAGAAAGCCCGGCGCATTGGCAGAGACAGACAGCATGCGGAAAGGCGGTTTCATACCTGAAGCAATATCGGCATACGGAAATGCCTTGTTGATGGTTAATGAAAGAACAGGAAATCCCGTAAAAACGGTTTTGACAGGCACGATTGAAATATGCCCAATGCATTCCATGTTGGATTCTGTGTTAGGAGAATTCGCTGCAACGGCAATTCAACAGGGGCTGTACCTTGATGGTTTCATATCCAAAGTGGCAGATTTTGAAAGGAAGAATGGCATTGTGCTCCGCGGCAGGGTGAGTATTCAATCCCTTACACAGCTAAAGCAGGGAGAACTTTTCCTGGTTGCTTCGATGTCATACAAAGGGAAAGTCCTGCAATACCAGGCAACGGATGTAGGATATGCCTGTTCTGACAGCATTGCCATAGCCAGAATACTGTTTACAGCGCCCCCTTCGACGCCAGGAGGAGCAGAAATAAAGATTTACCTGTGGAATCCAACGGGTATTCAATATTGCATCCGGTCATTTGCCCTGAACAGGTGGAAGATTCCGGTAATGGAAGACTATCCCCGCTGATTGAAGCTGCTGTAAATCATTGTATCCGCAGCAGTCCGTATTTAAAAATGGTCCAGAGCACTCTGAAAGCGTCCCCTTTACGGAGTTTTTTTCCTTCGCCCTCGTTCCTGGGGAAGTAGTGTACCGGCACTTCGGCCACATTATTCCGTTTTACACGCAAAGCTTTGATAATGATCTCAGCTTCGAATCCGAACCTGTTTTCTTTGAGTGCAAACTGATTCAGGAGGTCGCGGTGAATGAGCTTGTATCCGCAGGCCATATCTGTGAGCTTCACGTTGATCAGAACGGAAGTAAGAAAGGTAAAGAAGCGGTTTCCCAGGTAGCGCCTGTAAGATGAAAGGGGGCGTACCGGCCCGGGCAGGTAGCGTGATCCATTGATGAACTGAACTCCCGATTCATGCATGGCCATAAGCATGGCAGGTATATCGTCGGGTGTAAGCTCAAGATCTGCATCCTGTATGAGAAGGATATTGCCCGAGGCCTGGCTGAATCCGGTTCGTACGGCGGCACCCTTTCCTTTGTTCTTATCATGCTTCAGAACCTGAATAGGTGTATGGGTACCGGCCCATGCTTCAGCCATTTGGAAAGAACGATCGGTGGAGCAATCATCCACCACAATGATTTCCTTTTCATCAATAAAGGATGGGAAGCTGATCTTTTCGAGCCGGTCAAGCACTTCGCCAATCAGTTCTTCTTCATTGTAAAGGGGGATGATGACGCTCAGTTTCATGCAGCTTTCCGGGTTATCTGGAGATAGGCTGTGCAAAGGCCATGACATCTTTGCCGGCAATTTCTGATGGACAAAGAATGATAAGGCGTTCCACCACATTCCTGAATTCACGGATATTGCCGGTCCAGTTGATTTTCTGCAACTCATCGATGGCGTCGGGTGCGATCTTCTTGGCAGGAATACCGTATTCACCGCAAATCAGTTCATTGAAATGGTCGGCTAAGAGAGGGATGTCTTCTTTCCGTTCGTTTAGCGAGGGAACATGAATGATGATCACGCTGATCCGGTGGTACAGGTCTTCCCTGAAATGATGTTCCAGGATTTCCGATTTCATGTCTTTGTTGGTGGCCGCAATGATCCTTACATTCACTTCAATATCCTTGTCGCTGCCTACCCGGGTGATCCTGTTTTCCTGCAGGGCACGCAGCACTTTGGCCTGGGCGCTGAGGCTCATATCGCCTATCTCATCGAGGAACAGGGTTCCCCCGTTTGCCTGCTCGAATTTTCCAATCCGCTGCTTGATGGCAGAGGTAAACGCCCCCTTTTCATGACCAAACAATTCGCTTTCAATAAGTTCAGAAGGTATGGCAGCACAATTCACTTCCACAAAGGGCATGCCTGCGCGCTGCGATTTTTCGTGGAGCCAGCGTGCAACCACTTCCTTGCCTGTACCATTGTCGCCAGTGATGAGCACTCTTGCGTCGGTAGGAGCCACCCTGTCGATCATTTCCCGCACCTTACGAATGGGCTCCGATTCCCCCACCATATCGAACGCCTTGCTGACCTTCTTCCGTAAAACTTTCGTCTCGGTGATAAGCGATGATTTGTCCATGGCATTGCGGATGGTGATCATCAGCCGGTTCAGATCGAGGGGCTTTTCTATAAAATCGAAGGCACCCTTCTTTATGGCTTCAACAGCGGTGTCGATATTTCCGTGACCTGAAATCATGATGACCTGTGAGTTGGAAGTCTGTGCCAGGATTTTTTCCAGTACTTCAATGCCGTCCATCTTCGGCATCTTGATATCGCAGAGCACCACGTCGTACTCCTTTTTTTTGATCATCTCAATGGCTTCAGGGCCTTCGGCTGCCAGGTCTACCTTGAAATCTTCGTATTCCAGGATCTCTTTTAATGTATTGCGGATGCTTTTCTCGTCATCAATTACTAAAACATTGACCATCATGCGTATTTTTTAATCAATTCATGCAACACCCCTTCTTTCAGCGAAAAGTCTGACTGGATGATGCCGGGTATTGAAAATTTATCGAGGATAAAGGTAACAAAAATCGATGCAGGTACAATCATATCGGCTCTCATCGGCTCAAGGCCTTCCATTTTCAGTCTTTCCTGCAAGGTGCTGGCCAGCAGTTTTTTGTGCAGAGTATGGTAATCTTCCAGGGCTATGGCTGAATAGGTAGATGAATTTGATGTATATATCGTCGGCTTTATAGACCTAAGCATGGCCGTGAAAGTCTCGAAAGAACCTGAAGCTCCGATCAGGGTCTGCACAGGATGCAGCGCCATTGCTTCGGCTAACCCATCCAGTTCCCTGTTGAAATAAGATTTAAGTTCTTCTGTTTCTTCTGCTGCAAAAGGATCGGAAAAGGTAAACTTCTGCAGGATGCGCGCCATTCCGAGCGGGTAGCTTCTTTGCCAGAAAATCTTTTCGCTGGTAGCGAGGATGAACTCATTGCTGCCTCCTCCGATGTCGAGGATCAGAACGGGAGTGTGGCCCATCGGAACCGAGAGGCTGATCCCCTTGTAGATTAATTCTGCTTCCCGGTCACCGTCGATGACTTCAACATGCAGGTTTAGCTCTGAACTTACTTTCTCGAGGAAATCATTTTTGTTTTTGGCCGATCGAATGGCGGAAGTTCCGAATGCCTGAACATGTGAGGCTTCCAGCTTCTCTGCAACTCCGAGATGAAATGAAAGGGCCTTGAGCGCCCTCTTTTGTGCTTCTTCTGTGATGATTCCTTGGTTAATCCCTCCTTCACCCAACCTCACAGCCATTTTTTTTTCTT
>JAKAMP010000226.1 GCA_021812865.1 Bacteroidota bacterium
AAGAACCAGGCGGTTGACTTCCTCCACGCTGAACAGGTAGCTGTATTTTTCATCGCTGAGGATATTTTCGTTAACAGTAATGTGTTGCAGCATCTGACCGGCCATATAGATACAATTGCCGATCTCATCGAAAGCAGGGATAAAATTTTCCTTGACCAGCTGCATATCGCGGTGATAACCCGAAGGAAGGTTCGACGTAATAGCCAGTATTTCGCCGGGAAGCGCCTGGAGCCTGTTACAGCGGGCCCTGATCAGTTCGAATACATCGGGATTTTTCTTGTGGGGCATGATGCTCGAACCGGTGGTCAGCTCATCGGGAAGGGTAAGAAATTTGTAGTTCTGGCCGGTATACATGCACACATCCATGGCTAGTTTGGCGAGGGTGGATGCCACTGAAGCCAGCGCAAAAGAAGCTGTTTTCTCCACTTTACCTCTTGCCATCTGGGCATTGACCACATTGTAGCTCAGGGTATCGAATCCCAACAGTTCGGTTGTCATTTTTCGGTTCAACGGGAAAGACGATCCATAACCGGCAGCCGACCCCAGGGGATTCTGGTTGGTAAGACGATAGGCAGCATGCAGCATCAGCATGTCATCGGCCAGGCTTTCCGCATATCCTCCGAACCAGAGGCCGAAGGAGGAAGGCATGGCAATCTGGAAATGGGTGTACCCAGGCAGGAGCACATGCTTATACCTTTCGCTTTGCATTACCAGGATATCAAAAAGCCCTTTCACCTCCCCGGCGACCTTCCACAATTCATCCCTGATGAACAGCTTCAGGTCAACCAGCACCTGGTCGTTGCGTGAACGGCCCGTATGCACTTTCTTGCCTGCATCGCCCAGGCTTCGGGTGAGAAGCATCTCTACCTGCGAATGAACGTCCTCTACGCCTTCTTCGATCACGAACTGACCTTTTTCAATATTTCCGAAAATCTGGATCAGCGCATACTCGAGCTTTTTCAGTTCCTGCCCGTTGAGCAGTCCGATGCTCTGCAACATCCTGATATGGGCTATCGTTCCCAGCACATCATAACGGGCAAGCCGGAGATCGAGCTCATTGTCCCGTCCGATGGTGAATTTTTCAATGAATTTTTCTGTTTCTGTTCCTTTATCCCAAAGTTTCATGGCAAAGGTGATTAGTTTACCTGGTCATTGCCCCTACCAGGCATGAATGAATAGGAAAAGCCAGGGATGGCAATGTCCCTGGCCTGTCATTTGCTTCGCCAGGTTATTGCTTCCGGCCGTTTCCGTTCCTGTTCATGCGGGCGCGGGTAATCGCGCTATGTGCCATGAGCCTGATGGCGTTGATCTTGATGAATCCTGCGCTGTCGGTTTGGTTGAAACCGCCGGCAATATCCATGCTCGAAAGATCCTGGTTGTAAAGTGAACTGGGCGACTCTCTTCCATCTACCATCACATTGCCCTTGTATAAGGTAATGAATACCGTTCCATCAATAAGTTCCTGACTTTTGTTCACAGCAGCCATCAAAAAGTCCATTTCCGGGCTGAACCAGAAGCCATTATAAACCAGTTCGGCAAACTGGGGAGAGAACATGTTCCTGAGCCGCATCACTTCGCGGTCCATCGCAATCCCTTCAATATCCATGTGGGCTACATGCAAAATGGTAGCGCCGGGCGTTTCATATACCCCCCTCGATTTGATACCCACAAAACGGTTTTCGACCATATCAAGCAACCCGATCCCGTTGTCTGAACCCAGCTTGTTCATGTACATGAAAAGCTCGAGCGCATTGGTTTTCACAGTACCGTCATCCTTATTCACCACCTTAACAGGAATCCCGTCCTTGAAGTGAATTTCAATATGTGTTTCCTTATCAGGTGCATTCTGGGGCAGCACGATCTTCGAAAACATGTCCTTTTCAGGCTTGTATGCAGGGTCTTCGAGAATCCCGGCCTCATGACTGATATGCATCAGATTGTCGTCCTCACTGTATGGCTTCTTCAAGGTAGCCTTTACCGGTATGCCCATCTTTTCGGCATAAGCGAGCATGTCGCTTCTTCCCTTGAACTGCCCAAGGAACTCAGGCATTTTCCAGGGCGAGATCACCTTGATCTTCGGATTCAGGGCATAATAGGTAAGTTCAAAGCGAACCTGGTCATTGCCCTTTCCGGTAGCGCCATGAGAAACATATTCGGCCTGCTCCAGCGCGGCAATCTCGATCTGCTTCTTGGCGATCAGCGGCCTGGCCAGCGAGGTACCCAGCAGGTAGCGGTTCTCGTAAACGGCATTTGCCTTGATGGCCGGGAAAATATAATTGCTTACAAATTCTTCCTTCAGATCTTCAATATACACCTTGGATGCACCCACCTTCAGCGCCTTCTCCCGGGCAGCTTCGTAGTCTTCGTCCTGTCCCACATCGGCAATGTAGGCGATCACATCATATCCCTTGTCGATAAGCCATTTCAGAATGACCGAGGTATCCAAACCTCCGCTGTAAGCCAGCACAACTTTTTCCTTTTTCATTTGACCTGTGTATTAAATAAGACTGTATTATGTAATTGATTTAACCTGTTCCATTCAGCCTGGTTGAAAACTGTATTTCTTTTCCTCGATCCCGGGAATGATAAAGGCCAGTTTACTGAGAACATCCGATTTCTTTGCACCGTCGCGGGTGATCAGAAGGATGGTATCATCTCCCGCAATGGTGCCGAGGATTTCATATGCATGCAGACTGTCAATTGCGTAAGCAATGCCACTGGCAAATCCGGGGGAGGTTCGTAAAACCGCCAGGTTCTTTGAAAATTCTATCGACTTGAATTCAGGCTGAAAATTTTTGTCGGCCGCTCCGTCTGTTTTTTCCAGGATAGGTTCATCGGGAAGAAAATAATAACCATTTCCCTTTTCATCCAGTTTTTTACCAACCTTCAGAAATTTGAGATCCCGAGACAATGTGGCCTGTGTATACTGGTAGCCCCGTTTCCCCAGTTTCAGCAACAATTCCTCCTGGCTGTTGATCCTGGAAGACCTGATAATCCTCCTGATTTCCTGCAACCTTTTTGACCGTATCTTCATAATGTATATTTATACATTTTCGTTGCAAATATATGCATTTTTTCGGAAACAAATTCTCACGGGAATGAAATATTTTTATACTTTTGCGGAATATCTTCACAACCTGCATGGCAAAACTTGACATACGCAAAGTGATCGTGCTCGGATCGGGAGCATTGAAAATCGGCGAAGCCGGCGAATTTGACTACTCAGGGTCACAGGCCCTCAAAGCCCTCAAGGAAGAAGGAATAGAAACGGTGCTCATCAATCCCAACATCGCTACTGTTCAGACAACTGAAGGCATCGCTTCCAGGATATACTTCCTCCCCGTTACTCCCTACTTTGTCGAAAAGGTGATCCAGAAGGAAAAACCTGACGGCATATTCCTCTCCTTCGGCGGACAAACGGCTTTGAATTGCGGTATCGCCCTCTATCGGGCAGGGGTGTTCGAAAAATACCACGTGAAGGTGCTCGGTACACCGGTCGAGGCGATCATCAATACAGAGGACCGGGAATTATTCGTTGACAGGCTGAACGAGATCCAGGTGAAAACGCCTTCCAGCATCGCTGTCACTACGGTGGAAGGCGCGATTGAGGCCTCCAGAAAACTCGGGTTCCCCATCATTATCCGTGCAGCCTATGCCTTAGGCGGACAGGGAAGCGGGTTTTGTTCCAATGAGGATGAACTGCTGAAGCTTGCCACCAGGGCCTTCTCCTATTCCTCCCAGATCCTGGTTGAAGAATCCCTTAAAGGCTGGAAAGAAATTGAATACGAAGTGGTGCGCGACCGGCATGGCAACTGCATCACCGTTTGTAACATGGAAAATTTCGATCCCCTCGGTATTCATACAGGCGAAAGCATCGTCGTTGCCCCTTCCCAGACTCTTTCAAACTCCGAGTACCATAAGCTGAGGCAACTCTCCATTTCCATCATCCGCCACATCGGTATTGTAGGCGAATGTAACGTTCAGTATGCACTCGATCCCAATTCAGAAGATTACCGCGTAATCGAAGTGAACGCCCGTCTGTCGCGCTCTTCAGCCCTGGCCTCCAAGGCCACCGGTTACCCCCTTGCCTTTGTAGCCGCAAAGCTGGGCGTGGGTTACGGCCTCCACGAACTGAAAAACTCCATTACCAAAACCACCCCCGCCTTTTTTGAACCGGCCCTCGATTATATCGTCTGCAAAATACCACGCTGGGACCTGAACAAGTTCATCGGGGTATCCAAACAGATCGGCAGCAGCATGAAGAGCGTAGGGGAGGTTATGTCCATCGGCCGTTCCTTCGAAGAAGCCATACAGAAGGGCATCCGCATGATCGGGCAGGGCATGCATGGGTTCGTGGGCAACCGCGACATCGAAATCGAAAGCGTGGAAAAAGAACTCGCCGAACCTACCGATATGCGTATCCTGGTCATCGCCGAGGCTTTTGAAAAAGGATACACCATCGACCAAATCCACGACCTTACGAAAATCGACAAATGGTTCCTCGAAAAACTCCGGAAAATCTATGACATGAAGCTGGAGCTCGAAAAATTCACCTCCCTCGACCAGCTGCCCCGGGAACTCCTTCTCGAATCGAAAAAAACCGGGTTTTCGGATTTCCAGATCGCCCGGTTCGTCCTGCATAAAGACAAACATCACATGGAGGAAGGCCTGCAGGAAGTTCGCCAGTTCAGGCTTAAACACAATATCAGCCCGGTGGTGAAACAAATCGACACCCTGGCTGCTGAGTATCCCGCCCTCACCAATTACCTCTACCTCACTTATCATGGCACAAAGCACGATATCACCTTTGAAAACGACAACCGCTCGGTAATCGTGCTCGGCTCCGGCGCCTACCGCATTGGCAGCAGCGTGGAATTCGACTGGTGCAGCGTTAGCGCCCTGCAGACTGTCAATGCACAGGGATATCGCTCGGTAATGATCAACTACAACCCCGAGACGGTGAGTACCGACTACGATATCTGCGACCGCCTGTATTTCGATGAACTTTCCTTTGAGCGGGTCATGGATATCATTGACCTGGAAAAGCCAAAAGGAACCATCATTTCGATGGGCGGACAGATTCCCAATAACCTGGCCATGCGCCTGTACGAGCAGAATGTGAAGATTCTCGGTACCTCCCCGGTTTCAATCGACAGCGCCGAAAACCGCCACAAATTTTCCATGCTGCTCGATAACCTGCGCATCGATCAACCCAAATGGAAGGAGCTCACCAGCATCAATGATATTTACCATTTTGTGGACGATGTAGGATTCCCCGTACTCATCCGCCCTTCCTATGTACTTTCCGGCGCGGCCATGAACGTGGTGTCTAACCGCGACGAAATGGAACATTTCCTGAACCTGGCCGCCAAGGTGTCCAAGCAATACCCGGTGGTCGTGTCCGAATTCATCCAGCAGGCCAAGGAAATCGAAATCGATGCCGTAGGCAGAAACGGGGAACTTATTGCCTATGCCATTTCCGAGCATGTTGAATTTGCCGGCGTTCATTCCGGCGATGCCACCATGGTATTCCCGGCTCAAAAAATATATTT
>JAKAMP010000227.1 GCA_021812865.1 Bacteroidota bacterium
GGTTGATCTGAAGCTTGTCACCTACGATATTCGGGGTAAGCAGGTTATTCTCGATAAGGTGAACAATGAAATACTGCACTACCACCTCGATAGCATAGAATGGTGAACTCAAGGTGAGGAGGGCAAACAAAAAAGGGATGGTGTATCCAATGAGGGTGCCAAAATAAGGTATAAAGCTGAAAATGGCAGCCACAATGCCCAGGAAAATAGGGTATTTGAGTCCGATGATGGAAAAGCCAATGGAATTCATTGCTCCCAGGCAGGAGGCCACAATGAATATTCCTCCCATGTAACGGGTGGCAACCGTTGATATGTCGCGCAGAATATTGATGGTTACCAGCCTTTTCTGCCCGGATACCATTTTCAGAATGAAATAGGCAAACTTGGTGCGGTAATACAGGAACAGGAAGACGTATACCGGAAGAAGCAGGATTTTGATCACTGTGCCGGTAGTATTCACGAACATATGTTTGAAACCTTCGCTTCCCGAGGCGAACATACCATTAACGCTTTCCTTCAGGAAAATCTCCAGCTTGTTGTCCCTGATCCCGAAGGTGGATTCAATCCCCTGGAGAAAGCTGTTAATATTCATCATAGCCTGTTGTTTCAGAGATGGCAGGTCTTCCACCAGGGTTCCGAATTTCCGTACTACGAAATACCCTGCTCCATATATTACCGCGATACCAATGAACAGGCCGATGAGGATGGATATGATGCGTGGGAAATCTTTCTTTTCCAGGAAATTCACGATGGGATACAACAGGTAGGCCAGCAGAAATCCAAATGCCAGGGGATAGAGAAACTGCTTGGCTGTAATTACGATAAGGAAGGTGAGTATAATGAATATCAGAACAAATGAAAACCGGATGGATTTTGGATATTGCGTTTCCATGGCTGCAGAAAAGATTGGGGAATACGTAAAATTAGTCTTTTGGTATTCAATAAACAATGAATCTGAATTTATGGCATGTCCGGAATGCTGTCCGGCAGCGCAAGCCTGATCTCGTCAAAATGGGTCACGGTCATATCGGCTTCACTGGTTCTGTTTTTATTTCCAGGGGCATAGCCAATGCAGCGCATACCGGCCAGTCTGGCGGCCCTGATGCCATTGGCAGAGTCTTCTATAACCACGCAGTGACCCGGAGGAATCTTCAACTTTTGTGCCGCCAGGAGAAAGATTTCAGGATCGGGCTTTGCTCGGTGCACCTGGTCTCCGGTGATGATCTGGCTGAAAAAGCGCTCTGTTCGCAGGTTGGCAAGAATGGGAAGAACCAGCTCCTGTACCGATGAGGAAGCTACGGCAAGAGGTATTTGTTTTTCTTTCAAGCATTCCAGGAGAGGAATCAATCCGGGAAGTGGATCCAGAACAGTGCGGGGAGGAAGCAGATGCTGTTTTCTCAGGGAAATATCCAGGTTCAGCAGTTCGTCCGGCGTTTGTTTCAGCTGATACCTGTTAATCAGGTAGGCATACATGTCTGAAGCGCTGATGCCCAGGAAAAGATTTCTTTCCTCCCGGCCCAGGTCCAGCCCGAGCAGGGCAAAGATTTCACTGTCGGCCCTGTAATGATACGGCTCGCTGTCGACCATTACGCCGTCCATATCAAAAATAACAGCCAAGGGCTGCCCTGTAAGGAGGCGGGATAGCTCCATGGAATGACTCAAAGGGTAAGACTTAGATGATGAGTTTAAATCCTTTGCCGTGTACGTTGATGATCTCGACTTTCGGATCATCTTTCAGGTATTTCCTGAGCTTGGTGATGTACACGTCCATGCTGCGCGCGTTGAAATAACTGTCGTCCACCCAGATGGATTTGAGGGCATAGTTGCGTTCCAGTATCTGGTTGGCGTTGAGGCAGAGCAGCTTCAGCAGGTCCGATTCCTTGGTGGTGAGTTTCTTTTCCTGGCCCTGGAAAGTAAGCAGCTGCTTGGTGGAATCGAATGTATATTCCCCGATGTTGAACTGGGTCTGCGTTTCATTGTTTTCGCCCTTGGTGCGCCTCAGGATGGCTTCAATTCTGAAGATGAGCTCTTCCATGCTGAAGGGCTTGGTAATGTAATCGTCGGCCCCGATCTTGAATCCTTCTATCACATCTTCCTTCATCGACTTTGCAGTGAGAAAGATAATGGGAATATCGCTGTTGATGGCGCGTATTTCACGGGCTACCGTAAATCCGTCCTTCACGGGCATCATCACATCCAGCACGCACACATCGTAACGGTTATGCTCAAAACCCCGGTATGCTTTTTCACCGTTGGTATACAAATCCACTTCGAAATTTTTGGCCTGCAGGTATTCTCTCAGCAGTATGCCGAAACTTTCGTCATCCTCGGCCAGCAGTATTTTGGTTTTCATTGGGTTCATATCTGCTTGAAATATTAATGTATTTCTTTGATCAGGGGAACGGTAATATGGAAGGTCGATCCCTTACCCGGTTCACTGTCAAAGCTTACTTTTCCGCCGTGCGCTTCGCCGATCTTTTTTACATAACTCAGGCCAAGCCCGAATCCTTTCACGTTGTGAATGTTGCCGGTTGGTACGCGGTAGAATTTCTCAAAAATTCTTTTCTGGTAGTTTCGTGCAATGCCAATCCCGTTATCTTTTACTGAAATTATGATGAAATTTTTATTGTTGCGCGTGCTCACCAGAATATCGGGTTCGGTATAGCAGTATTTTACAGCATTATCCAGCAAGTTAACAATTAAATTCGTAAAATGCACCTCGTCGAGTGCGGCGAAGGTTTTTTCAGCCTGAAGATCCTTTCTGATGATCCCGTTTCGTTTGCTGATCTGAACGTTAAAATTGTTGATGACGCCTTCGATGAGTGCATGAATGTCTACTTCCTTCAGCTTCAGATGGATCTTGCCCTTGTCGAAAATCGCCATCTGGAGTACCTTCTCCACCTGGAATCCCAGCCGTTTGCTTTCGTTGGCAATGATGCCGGTGATATGACTGAGGTTTTTCGATTCGAGGGGAATGGAAGGATCGTTTAGCATCTGCGAAGCCAGCGATATGGTCGAAATGGGTGTTTTCAATTCATGCGTCATGTTGTTTACGAAGTCGTTCTTGATCTCCGAAAGTTTTTTCTGCCTGAGGATGATGAAAAGGGTTACCGCAAAACTGATGAAGATGATCAGCGTAAGGATTGCGGAGGAATATTCCATAAAACTTACTGAATGCTTCAGGTATTCCGCTTCACCGGGGAAGTATACCGCCAGGTAATAAGGTTTCGAAAAAACATCATCGGGGAAAAGTCTTGTGGTGAATACTTTCCCGGTGTATGCCGTGTCGTAACGTGAGGAGTGAAAAAACATGCTGTTCCCGGCATCGGTAACTGAGTATTCATAATCGAGCAGTATCCCATGGCGTTCAAATTCCGCTTCAATGGCATGCCTTATCATACGGGGACTGATCCTTTCGCGGATATTGCCTTCCTTGCGGATCATCTTATCGATGATGTTTTCCACATGAAGGATTTTCCTGTTCACTGCCCTGTACATGCCGGGACTTTCAAACTGCCTGTTGGTGTCCTGTTCGAATGCAGTAAGGGATGAGTCCCCCGGCAATTGCCTGATAATGGAATAGGGTGTGGCAGAATCTGCCGGAACAATGGTAACATAGCTGTATATTTCCTGAGGGGAAATGGAATCCTGGTGCATCACCGCCACGTTAGCATTTCCGCTTTCAAAATAATAAGTTTCCTGCTTCCCCTGTTCATCTTTGGAACGGGCAAAATATTGCTGGTTCTGAATAATGACCTTATAAGTACGTTTCACGCCATTGTCTCTGCCCGAGAAATGCCCGGGGTGTAAAGGTGCCGGGGGAGGAGGCGGAGGAGGTAACGGGTTCCTGATTTCCTTGAGAACCTGGTGCACAGTTTCATTCCTTTCAATGTCGCTTGCCACGTTGATCAGGCTGTTGCTGATGAGCTGACCAAACTGCTCCTGTCTCATGGATATGGCATTGCTGATCCAGATGCCCTGGACAAAGATTAATCCCAGCAGCGCGGCTGCCATCAGCAATATTACACCAACTAATACCTTTCTGTTCATACGATTACAAAGATAACCCTGCTTTCCGGCATCCCATAACTGTTTAACATAGTTTAACAATGCTTCACAGTCCTTAACCCGCTTTAACAATTTACTGCCATAGCTTTGATATCGAAATTAAAATCCTTTATATGAAAACCAGGAAATTTTACTTCTTCACCGTATGGCTGATCCTGCTCGTCAGCCTGTTTCCTTCTCTGCAGGCCCAGAAGCCTGAAAAAACTATTCACCTGCGGGTTGTCCGCAACGGGGTTGTCACCGACACCACGTTTACCACTTCCGATAAAAATGTGATCCACCAGGCCGAATCGGGTAGCCTGCCTGGTACAGGTTCCAGCAGTAAGCATGCGAAATTTTACAGGGCTACGGTCACCGAAAACGATAATCATATCTCGGTAATGGTGCATGAATCCGATTCCTTACCCGGGCGTGGTGCAAGGTTCGAACGGTTCTATACCACCGGTGATGATGACCAGTATGTTGTGATAACTGATGACGGCGACATGATGCCCCCGGTTCCTCCTCCTCCTCCGGTTCCCGGCTTACCAGGCGATACCTCCATGCATGGCTCGCGGCATATGATGATCAGGCATATGGACGGCGATGTGACTATAATCGACGGACATGGCAACCGCACCCAATCGGAATATATTGTTGTGGATTCCACAGGAAAGCACAACCGGATTGAGAAAAAGTACAAAATAGTGGTTGATGAGGGAGACAGCCAGGTTCCTCCCGATATCGACGAAAACGGACTTCCTGTTCCTCCTCCGCCGCCTCCTCCTCCGGGCGATATGGTCTATGTTGTGGCCCATGCAACCCACGATACCACCTTAGTTAAGGTTACTCCGGAAGGCGATACGGTTATCATCAAAACCATTGTCAGAACCGGGAATAAGGATAACCGGCATGTTAAAGTGATCAGGCACGGCGGCCAACAGGGCAACTACGCTTATACCTACGAAGAAGACATGGAAAATGTGCAGGTGGATAAAATGCCTTCCGATTCATCCGGAAGGGAGAAAGTGATGGTTTATGTTTCGAAATCACCTAGGGAGGGCAAAGAGTATAAAAAGATCACGGTAAAGAGAATGGAAAGGGAGAAGACCGTTTTTGGCATGGTCAGCGTCATCGCTGTGCCGGAGAAGAAGCATATTATACTGGATATGAGCCTCGAGGGAAAGGCACAGACGACCATCACGGTTACCGATGAAAAAAAGAAAGTGGTATTCAGCGACAAAATCAAGGATCTGTTAGGCAGATATGTGAGGGAGATTGACCTGAGTGGCTTTGCATCAGGGAAATACACGGTAACCATTGAACGTGAAAAATCGAAATTCGAGAAACAGGTTAATTTATAGACAGTGTAAAGGTTTTCAGACACGATGACCGGGGTGCGGGAAATGATTTGAATCAGGACCTGCCATCCCGGTTTTCTTTTTTCAGGAAAGGATAGTATGAAACGGGCATAGAATT
>JAKAMP010000228.1 GCA_021812865.1 Bacteroidota bacterium
GTGCTCAAAACTTTATTGATAAAACCAATTGCCAGGGATATGGCTTTTGTCCCCGCCTCTTTTGGAATTCCCAGGTCTTCGGCTTTTCCGGCTGCTTTGAGAATTTCCTTGGTACTGGCGGCTTCCAGGAGCTCCTGCTGAGCGGTAACCAGTTGGGGAGAATAGACCAGCGCCAGGGGTTGTCCCTTGTGGATTCCCTCCCCGGTAAAATTTACAAAAAGCTTATCAATGCGACCAGAAATTTGTGCTACCTGGCTTTGCATAAGGCGTTCATCGGCCTGCACCTTGCCGTACAGGCGAACCTCCTTTACCGGTTGCTCGCGCTTTACCACTGAGGTTTCCACATTGGCAAGTTCCATGGCATCTTTAGAAAAAGTCACCGCATTCGAATCGGCCTGTGCTTCCAATTGGGATAGCGGAATAAGATCCATCCCGCAGATTGGACATTTCCCGGGTTTATCCATGCGGATTTGCGGATGCATGGCACAGGTCCATATCACCTTTTTGCTTTGTTCCGTCAGGGGAACCTTATTCAGATTTTTCTGACCATGCGAATGAAATAAAAGCCAACCAAGAAACAAGCCAACTATGGTAAAATACAAGTAGAAGGCATAGGTACTGAAGAATATTTTTTTCATTGTTCTCATTTTTTGTATTCAAGACCATTCCTGGTCAATAAATAGGTATCTGCAGAAACTTTTATTGATTTGAATTCCCATAATAATTTTGCGTCATCGGAGAAGAAGCCATTAATCTTTTCAGGGCAGCAACGGCTGTATTGTAATCGGCCAGTGCTTCAACCTCTTTATACCGGTAATCCAGCAGTTGCCTGCTGATATCGAGAATTCCCGACAGGTTGGTCCCTCCCGAGGCATAGCTTTTAAGCATTATATCGAAAGTTTTCCTTGTGATATCAATCTGTTTCTTGTATAAAGCGAGAAGGCGACTGGCGTTTTTATACTGCTGCACTGCTTCAAAGTATTGTGTCTGAAGGGAGTTCACGGTCGTCTGAATTTCCTGTCCGTTCGCCTTTTGCATCCATTCGGCTTCCTTCTGCATGGCCCGGTATTTCTTCCGGTAGATGGGCAATGTAACCGTTACCATAGGCATCACCATGTCGTTCCCGTTCATGGGCGAAGTGGACATGGCGCTTTTGCTGATAAGGGAATAATCGATTCCAAGGCCAACCATAGGATATCCCATTTTTTTGACCATTTTCTGTTTCGCTTCGATCGATTGTTGCTCATACCGGAGCATTCCAAGCATGGGATTGCCTGCCAGCATGCTGTCGGGAATGGCATTCAGGGCCACATCAAGATTCTCTGCATGCAGGCTGTCGGGCAATGATACCGGTGTAAGGGGCGGACGGCTGAGCAGGGCATTGAACCGGGCCAGAACAATATTTTGCTGGTCCCTGATCCCCTCCAAATCATTTTCCAGATTCCCTATCTCAATTTGTATCCGGTATACATCGGTAAGTCCAGTCTGTACCTGAGATGAGGCCATAGGGCTTCCCGTCATGGAATTTCCGGATTGACCGGATGAGGACTCCTGCAGGTTTCCGGGAGACGCCCCCATGGATTGCATATCTCCGGATGAAAAATCAGATACCTGCGAAGACTCTTTTGGAATGCTACCTGCGGAATTGCCTCCACTGGCTGAAGCCCTAAACCTGACAAGAGACAGTCTTTCCAGTGTTTTCAATATAGAGAGATTGTCTTCAGTAATTGCAATATTCTGTTTCAACCTGAAAAGATCGTACCAATTGCGCTGCACATCATAATACACGCCGAGCTTTGCATCACGGAACGACTCGAATTTAGCCTTTGCCATCAGGCTCATTTCGTCCTTTGCATTCTTCAGCGCCCCGAACCAGGGAAACATCTGCATAAGCCGTATGTCCGCCACCTGTTTCCCGCTAATAATTTCCATCGGAGTAAGAAAAACCCCGAGAGACAATTCCGGATCAGGAAGAGTTCCTGCCTGGGGTACCTTCTGCAGGGCCGCCTGGTATTCGGAAAATTGTTGAAGCACCAGGGGGTTATTCCGGGCTGCAGTCTCCAGATATGAAACAAGAGAGTCATTTTCTGCCGACTGTCCGAAAGCAGCATGAATATTCAAAAGCAAAACAAACAAAACCCAAAAACCGGTTAAATATCTTCTGTTCATGATCATTGAATGGGATAGGAAAGAAAAGATGGCCCACGAACTCGCCCATTTGTATCTGAAGTGGGCCTTATTGTATGGGAAATTTTTGGGATTCATGCGTTTATTCATTTTCAGGTTGAACAATCTCGGCAAGTTTTGCCTGTCTTTTTGCAGAATTTTCCCTCCAGATGGATTGGAACAGCGGGACTACAAAAATGGTCATCACCTGTATGATCATACCACCGAAGGTGGGGATGGCCATCGGGACCATGATGTCGGCCCCTTTGCCTGTAGAAGTAAGTACAGGAAGAAGCGCAATCACCGCCACCGCCGTGGTCATCATGGCAGGTCGCACCCGTTTCTTTCCGGCAGTTACAACCGCTTCCCTGACTTCTCCGACTGTAGACGGATGTTTCTCTTCAAATACCTGGTGAATGTATGTTCCCATGATCACTCCATCATTCGTGGCAATTCCAAAGAGGGCAATAAACCCGACCCAAACCGCCACGCTCAGGTTGATGGTATGCATCTGGAACATATCCCGCAGATTGATTCCTGCCACGGAGAAATTCATGAACCATCCCTGTCCATAGAGCCAGAGCATGATGAAGCCACCGGCAAAGGCAACAAAAACGCCCGAAAAATGTATAAGTGAGGCGGTTACCGTGCGGAACCTGAAATACAACAGCAGGAAGATCAGGATGAGGCTGACCGGTATCACTACTTCAAGTCGTTTGGCAGCGCGGATCTGCTGTTCATAGTTGCCTGTAAACTTATAGGTAACGCCAGGGGGGAGTTTCAGTTCTCCGGAGCTGATTTTTTTCTGCAGTAGGGCTGAAGCCTCGTTCACAGCATCCACCTCGGCAATACCTGGATTTTTGTCAAAGGTGACATAGCCCACCAGGAAAGTGTTCTCGCTACGGATCATTTGTGCACCCTGGGTATAATGTATGCCGGCGATTTCGCCCAGTGGCACCTGTGTGCCGTTCATGGCAGGAATGAGAATGTGCTTCATGGCTTCCGGGTTATCCCTTAGTTCGCGGGCATAGCGCACCCTGATGGGAAAACGCTCCCTCCCTTCCACCGAACTGCTCAGGGTCATTCCGCCAAGAGCTACCTGCAGAACCTCCTGCACATCTGCAATGCTCATTCCATACCTGGCCATTGCTTCCCGGTTCAGCCTGATCTCGATATAAGGAGCGCCAACGGCACGATCGTAAAACACGGTGGAGGGAGAAACCGAAGGCGCCTCTTTGAGAGCCTTTTCAAAGGCCAGTCCTGCCTGTTCGATGGATGGCAAATCGGGACCATAAACCTTCAGCCCCATTGGCGCCCTCATCCCCGTGGACAGCATTACCAGCCGGGTTTCGATAGGCTGCAGTTTGGGAGAAGAAGTAAGCCCGGGAATCCGGGTCACCTTAACGATTTCGTCCCAAATATCCTGAGGAGATTTGATTTGGGGGCGCCATTGCCTGAAATACCTTCCCCGGGGATCCTCAATGAGGCTGTCGTCCGGTATGACCCGGAAAATATCCTGACCGGGTCGGTAGATCATTCCGTTTTTCAGAAGAAAGTCGCCGGCACGGTTTACCCTGAAACGCATCCGGTAACCATTGTCATCGAGTATATATTCTGGGCGATAATTGATTGTATTTTCAAACATCTGCACCGGCGCAGGATCGAGGGCTGAGTTCACCCTGCCCCACTTGCCTACTGCCACTTCCACTTCGGGAATGGCAGAAATGCGCTGATCAAGCAGTTCAATATATTTGAGGTTCTGGGCAATACTTGCGTGAGGCATGCTTGAAGGCATGAGGAGGAAAGATCCTTCGTTGAGTGAAGGCATAAACTCCTTGCCTGTTCCCGGGAAAGCATGCACCATTCCCCGCCAGGCCCTTGTTTCCCTGAACGAATGCCATCCGGTCTTTTCAAAACCCGAAGCGACAAATCCAAATATTTTCTCCGATCCCTGCCACACCAGAATTCCAAAGAAGAGGGTAAAAGCAGGAATCATCAGGAATTTAGCCTTATGCGCCAGGCTCCAACGGATAATCTTTTCGTAATAATGCACCATTAGGGAAAGAAGGGCCAGGATAATCCCTGTCAGTCCGGCTACAAATACGAAATTGACCAGCATACTGTTCATGGCCCCCAGGGGAAGCCATGCCGCAGAAAGATAATAAACTGCCACCAGGAGAGTAATCCCGATGTTGATATAACCGGGCATCATATGGAATTTTTCGTGCCACCTGGCAGAGAGCAGATTGTTTATGCCAATGGCAAGCAGCGCCCAGGCTGCCCAGACATGCCAGAATAGCATGAATACCAACCCCAGTATGATCAGACCGCCATTCCATATTCTTTTAATCCTTTTTCTGTCAAAGCGGATGGAAAAAACCAGGTGCGCGATGGTAGGCAGCACTACAATTCCAAGCACAAGCGACGATAGGAGCGCAAAGGTTTTAGTGAAGGCCAGTGGTCTGAAAAGTTTTCCTTCAGCTGCCTGCATGGCAAACACCGGAAGAAAACTCACAACGGTTGTGGCCAGAGCTGTTGCCACTGCCGGGGAAACCTCACTGGTAGCGCTCCAGATCAGTTGTTGCAGAGACTTGCCTGTTTTTCCCTGGTTGGTAGGCATCTCGAGATGCCGGATAATATTTTCCACGAAGATGATTCCAATGTCGACCATTACGCCTATGGCAATGGCGATGCCCGATAAGGCAACGATGTTGGCCTCCACATGGAAGAAATGCATCAGGATAAAGGTCATGAGCACGGCAATGGGCAATAACCCGGAAATGATGAAGGAAGCCGGCAGGTTGATCACCAGGACGATGATCACAATGATGCTGATAAGAATTTCATGCGAGAGCGCTGATTCGAGGGTACCTATGGTTTCCCTTATCAGGCCCGAACGGTCGTAAAATGGCACAATGGTTACCTTAGACACTGATCCGTCGGGCAGGGTTTTCTGTGGTAATCCAGGGCTGATCTCCTTTATTTTTTCTTTCACATTGCTGATCACCTGCATTGGGTTCGAACCGTAGCGTGCCACCACCACGGCTCCAACTGCTTCGGAACCTTCCTTATCGAGCCCTCCACGCCTTGTTGCCGGACCAAAAGAAGTATGGGCTACATCCTTTACCCTTACCGGCACGTTTTTTCGCACAGCCACCACAGCATTCTCAAGATCAGACAGGTTTTTCACGTATCCCAGGCCACGGATAATATATTCCACCCTGTTCAGTTCAACAGTTTCCGCACCAATATCGAGATTGCTCTTCTGCACGGCATGCATCAGATCTTCTATCGAAACGTTATATGCTTTCAGCGCTTGTGGATCGGCATCCACCTGGTATTCCTTTACAAAGCCACC
>JAKAMP010000229.1 GCA_021812865.1 Bacteroidota bacterium
TTTTCGCAGGCCCTAAGTTCATTGAAAGATATGCCCGGGTGGCGGAATAGGTAGACGCGCTGGTCTCAAACACCAGTGGTAGCAATACTGTGCCGGTTCGACCCCGGCCCCGGGTACTCGACAAACCCTCATCGATGAGGGTTTTTTTTATAAAACGCAGGCATTATGAGTAATCCTGAACTCATCAGACCCTACAGCGAAAAACAATTGCAATTTGACCGGCGCTATCTGGAGATGGCCCGGATATGGGGAATGAATTCATATTGCAAACGCAGGCAGGTGGGATCGCTCATCGTCAAGGGCCGCATGATCATATCCGATGGATACAATGGCACCCCCGAAGGTTTTGAAAATATTTGCGAAGATGAAAACTTTAAAACAAAACCTTACGTTTTACATGCCGAAGCAAATGCCATTACAAAAGTTGCCAAATCGAACAACAGCAGTGAAAACGCTACGCTCTATGTCACATGCTCTCCCTGCGTGGAGTGTGCCAAACTGATTATCCAGTCGGGCATCAGGCGGGTGGTTTTTTCTGAAAAATATCCCAATGAAGATGGGCTGATCCTTCTGGAGAGAGCCAAAATTGAAATCGTACATATACCTTTGGAAAATGGAAATGCAGAACACTAAAAGATCCATTTGGTTACCCCTTGTGTTTGCCTTTGTGCTGGCAGCCGGTATATTTATCGGGCAAATGGTGAGCAGAAACGCCCACCCCAACCGGTTTACCATATACCCCCGCGCCGATAAGGTCGGAACCGTAATCGATTACATTACCACCGATTATGTTGACTCGGTTAATCGGAATGCACTGACTGATAAAGCTATCACCACCATGCTGGAAAGCCTCGATCCGCATTCGGTATATATTCCTGCCTCGGATCTGCAAAAGGTCAATGAGCCTCTGGAAGGCAATTTCAGCGGCATTGGCGTGCAGTTCAACGTGCAGAACGATACCGTTGTGGTAGTGAATACGGTTCCCAATGGTCCTTCCCAACTGGTGGGGATACAGGCCGGCGACCGCATCATTAAAGTGAACGATACTTTGGTGGCCGGCGTAAAAATGGTGAGCGACGATATTGTGAAAAGACTGAAGGGCCCACAGGGAACCAAGGTCAAGGTTACAATCCTTAGAAAATCAGTGAATAAACTGATTGACTTCGATATCATCAGGAATAAAATTCCCTTATACAGCGTGGATGTTTCCTACATGGTGGATCCGGAGATCGGGTATATCAAGATCAACCAGTTTTCCAGGACCACCCACGATGAATTTCTGGCAGGTGTGCAGAAACTGCATCAGCAGGGAATGAAAAAACTGATCGTCGACCTCAGGGAAAACGGAGGCGGCTATATGGATGCTGCTGTGGATATCGCCGATGAATTCCTGGGCAACAATGAGCTGATCGTATATACCCAGGGGAAAGCCCGCCCGCGGCAGGAATACAGGGCCACGCCCGGAGGGGTATGTCTCAACGATTCCCTGATCATCCTGATCGATGAAATGTCTGCCTCAGCAAGCGAAATTCTTGCAGGGGCCATACAGGATAATGACCGGGGACTGATCGTGGGCCGGAGATCATTCGGAAAAGGCCTGGTGCAGGAACAGATCGTGCTGGCCGACGGCTCTGCAGTGCGTCTTACCGTTGCCAGGTATTATACTCCAACAGGCCGCTGTATCCAGAAACCATACAACCATGGATATGACGAGTATTATAACGATATCCACGAAAGGTACCTCCATGGAGAAATGGAACAGGCCGACAGCATTCATTTTGCCGATACTGTTGTATACCGTACACCCAAAGGCAAAATCCTGCACGGAGGCGGAGGCATCATGCCCGATGTATTCATCCCTCTCGATACAGCCGGCTACAGCGACTATTTTGGGGAAGTCCGTAACAGGGGCCTTATCTATAATTTTGCATTCAACTACACCGACCAGAACCGCAGCAAACTGATGTCCCTCAAAGACCTGGAAGCCCTTGACAAATACCTGGATCACCAGAAAATTCTGGACCAGTTCGTGCAATTTGCTGCTAAAAAAGGCGTTCCTCCCAAACC
Source organism: Bacteroidota bacterium (assembly GCA_021812865.1). GTDB lineage: Bacteria > Bacteroidota > Bacteroidia > Bacteroidales > JAAYUG01 > JAKAMP01. The sequence continues at coordinate 2,068 of JAKAMP010000229.1, forward strand.
TAAAGACATCAAGGTGTCCGGATTCATCATCGAAACCCAGCTGAAAGCATACATTGCCCGGAACATTTTCGACAACGATGGTTTTTATCCCATCATCAGCCGGATTGACAATACCCTTGAAAAGGCTGTAGACCTGCTCAAACACTGAAACTGATAATCAACCTCCTCAAAACTCCTTTCACCAGAAGGGAGTTTTTTCTTTTTATACTGAAAGGATCAGAAATGAGAATTCCTGAGATTTGTTTATGAAGAATACAGTTGCATGGAACATTTGTCAATATATCAAAATATGTATATGTAAATATCTGATTTAGTTTGATGTTGGCTGAAAAGAGTAAGAAACTGTTCATAAACATGATGTTAATTAGAACAGAAAGATATATTTGTAATCAGGAACCTGATTAATGATTTCTTTCTTGCAGCAATTAAATCGATAACTATGAGCAGCCTGTTAACCTCATCCATTGGGAAAAAGTTTCTGATGTCGCTGGCCGGAATATTCCTGCTGGTATTCCTGCTGGTTCATCTTTCACTCAATTCTTTGCTGATATTGAGCAAATCAACCGAGGCATTCAACCTTGTCGCCCACTTCATGGCCACCAATATTGTGGTTAAGGTGTTTGAAGTGGTTTTGTTCGGCGGTTTCCTCCTTCACATGATCTATGCGCTGATCCTACAGGTTCAGAACTGGATCGCACGTCCAGCCGGATACAAGGTTGGCAACTACTCACAGTCGTCATTCTTCTCCAAATATACCATTCATACTGCCGTAATTATTGGTATATTCCTGGTGATTCACCTCATGGATTTCTACTTTAAATCGAAGTTTGGCCAGGCGGTGCAGGAAGTTACCTATCCCAGCGGACGAATACTGGAAGACCTGGGATCACTCGTACTGATCAAGTTTAAAATGCCTGTATTCGTGATCGGTTATTTGGTTTGTTTCCTGGTCCTCGGATTTCACCTTCACCATGGCTTTCAGTCGGCTTTCCAGACCCTCGGCCTGAATCACAAAACCTACACCCCGGTGATCAAATTACTGGGCCTGCTCTATACTATATTCATCACCATTGGATTCTCCCTTATTCCCCTTGTCATCTATTTTCAATAAGCTGAATTTAAATTCACTGCTATATGGTAAAGTTGAATTCCAAAATACCAGCCGGACCCCTGAGTGAGAAATGGACCTCCTACAAGGCAACCCAGAACCTGGTAAACCCTGCCAATAAAAGAAAACTAGATATCATCGTGGTTGGAACGGGACTGGCGGGTGCATCGGCCGCCGCTTCCCTGGGCGAGCTTGGTTTTAATGTGAAGGTGTTCTGTTACCAGGATAGCCCGCGCAGGGCACACAGTATTGCTGCACAGGGCGGAATCAATGCATCCAAGAATTATCAGAACGATGGTGACAGCGCCTACCGTTTGTTTTACGATACTATCAAAGGTGGCGACTACCGGTCACGTGAAGCCAATGTATACCGTCTGGCCGAAGTCAGCGGCAACATCATCGACCAGTGTGTGGCACAGGGTGTTCCCTTTGCCCGGGATTATGGCGGATTACTTGAAAACCGGTCGTTTGGCGGAGCTCAGGTATCGCGAACCTTCTATGCACGCGGACAGACAGGGCAGCAACTGCTCCTGGGAGCTTACGGTGCATTAAGCAGGCAAAATCACCAGGGTTCGGTGAAGATGTACACCCGGCACGAAATGATCGACCTGGTGCTGGTGGAAGGAAGGGCAAGGGGCATCATCACCCGCAACCTTGTTACCGGTAAAATTGAAAGACACTTCGGTCATGCCGTGATCCTGGCATCCGGAGGTTACGGAAACGTATTCTATCTTTCAACCAATGCCATGGGATCGAACTCCAGCGCCATATGGAAAGCATACAAACGGGGTGCAGTTTTTGGAAACCCCTGCTTCACCCAGATCCATCCCACCTGCATTCCTGTGCATGGCGAATACCAGTCAAAACTTACGCTGATGAGCGAAAGTCTGCGTAACGACGGCAGGATTTGGGTTCCCAAGAAGAAGGAAGATGCCGAAAAACTCCGTCACAAACAGATCAGACCGTCGGATATTAAGGAAGAGGACAGGGATTACTACCTTGAACGCCGTTACCCGGCATTCGGTAACCTGGTACCCAGGGATGTGGCTTCCAGGGCGGCCAAGGAACGCTGCGATGCCGGCTTCGGCGTGAATGAAACCGGGCTGGCTGTATACCTCGATTTTGAAGATGCCATCAAACGGCTTGGCAAACACGTAATTGAGGAAAGGTATGGCAACCTGTTCCAGATGTATGAAAAGATCGTGGACGAAGACCCCTATACCACCCCCATGATGATATACCCGGCTGTGCATTATACCATGGGCGGACTGTGGGTTGATTATGAACTGATGAGCAATATACCGGGCTTGTTTGTACTGGGCGAGGCCAATTTCAGCGATCATGGAGCCAACCGCCTGGGAGCGTCTGCTCTCATGCAGGGACTGGCCGACGGATACTTTGTGATTCCCTATACCATTCAGAATTATCTCTCCGACCAGATCAAGGTGCCACGTATGTCAACCAACCTGCCTGAATTCGAAAAAACCGAGAAGGATGCCACCGATCGGTTATCCAAACTCATGGCCGTGAAGGGATCGAAAACCGTTGACCACTTCCACCGCGAACTGGGAAAAATCATGTGGGAACATGTGGGAATGGGCAGGACGGCAGAAGGTCTGAAGGAGGCAGTCACCCTGATCCGCCAACTGAGGGATACATTCTGGAAGGATGTACTGATCCCCGGGGAAATGAACGCCCTGAATCCTGAACTCGAAAAGGCCGCCCGGGTGGCCGATTTTCTCGAACTGGGCGAACTGATAGCCATGGATGCCCTGAACAGAAACGAATCGTGCGGCGGACATTTCAGGGAAGAGTACCAGACCGAGGATGGGGAAGCCAAACGCTATGACCAGAACTTCATGTACGTGGCTGCCTGGGAATATCAGGGCGACAGCCAGGCACATTCGGTGCACAAGGAAAATCTCGAATACGAGTCTATTGAAGTGAAAGCCCGGAACTATAAATGATCCCGGTAACCTATACAACCATTCGTAAAACCAGAAATAAAACAGGCAGCTATGAATTTCACGCTTAAAATCTGGCGGCAGAAAGATGCTCAATCCAAAGGCCGGTTTGTAACCTATACCATCGGCAATATAACCCCCGATTGTTCTTTTCTGGAAATGCTTGATCAGTTGAACGAATCGCTGGTAAGCAAGGGCGAAGAACCTGTGGCTTTCGATCATGACTGCCGTGAAGGCATTTGCGGGGCATGCAGTCTATATATCAATGGCCGCCCCCATGGCCCCGACGATGCAGTGACTACCTGTCAGCTGCATATGCGTAAATTCCACGACAGGGACACCATCGTTATCGAACCCTGGAGGGCACGTCCTTTCCCTGTGA
>JAKAMP010000230.1 GCA_021812865.1 Bacteroidota bacterium
TCAATTAGTCTGACCGATGATCGGGTAAACATAATTTACGAAACACAATGCTACCAGGGCAGTGCCGTGAGCTTTTTCGGGGATGAAGCTTTCCGTGTATTTTTCAATATCACGAATCTGATACTGATCGGAAAATCCATTGTAGTATAGCTCATCGAGACTGGCTTCCAGACGCGCATGCAACTCATTAATGCCATAATTGCCGTAATGTTCGCACACCAGGCCACCATATTTCTGGTTACTTTTCTTGTCGTACAACCAGCCATAGATGATTCCTGCTGTGGCATATTCACCTTTATTGGCGTTGCAAACAGACATGATGGTCTCCATCACAGCTCCGTGTTCGAGGTGCTGAGGCCTTTCAATCTTATTGGCGATTCCGGGCAGAATGGACGAGTACGTCATGATGTTGCACATTTCAATATTGGCCGATTTGAGGGCCAGGTGATAAGAGCCTGCGTGAACGGTGATGTCGCTTTCACCCGTTCCAGAGGTAACAAAATAGTCTCGTGGAACCCGGTTACCCACCAGAATTCCATTTAAACCTTGCTGCTCCCGAACAAGATTTAAAGTTGATGTTTGAGTTATCATCAAAGTCCATAAAAGATTAATTGGTTCAACCTAATTTTTTAGCGGCGCAAATATATTTTAAAATTTTAATGTGTACTTGATTTGAGTGAAAAAATTACCGTTTACCGATAAAATATTTTTGCTTTCCGTCAGGAACTCAGCGCGATGAAATAAGTTTCCGGCCTGAGAGACTAAAAGCAAATGCCCGTAAAATATGTGAAAGAACTACTGTGCAGGATCATCATTTAATTAGCATCAGTAGTAAAGAGTATAACAGGTAATACCTGAAGGTAAGCAATGTGCTGCTAAGGTAGGCCTGCTGGAAGGTCATCTTGCGGGCAGTGGTTACTTTCATTTTCATGTGTGAATTGCGTTAAACCTGTTGATCAGTGTAAATGGTTAAGGTTCTGAAGTTATTGTCGTTTTTTATTAGCGTACGAATTTAGATTTTTTGAAAGAAAAATATCATGCAGGAATCTTTTTTTTTGAACAATCAATGAAAAGATTTACACCGCAGAAGCATATCAAACCCATGGGATCAGTCAATCTGCTGGAAAAGGAATGGAATACGGATAATGCTGTGCAGGTCATGCCCCAGGTCGATAATAGACTCATCGTCCCCTTCGTACAACCAATGAACCTCAGTGGCATTGCCCAGAAAATATGATTTTTCGAAAATCTTCAGGATGGAGGTGATAATTTTTTTGGAACTGCTGTTAATATATTCCAGGCTGAATTTCAGAATAGTTTGTTCATTGGGTTTTTCAAGGTAGGTGGCGATGGCAGTCTGAATGGGCTGATAGAATGCATATGCATCTTCAGGAATGGATTTCCCCGAAAAAACTATGGTGCCTCCGCTGATAGAGAATTCAGGAGTATTTCTCGTTTTCGGAATATTGAGCTCCATGCGAAATATGTTCTTCATAAATTTCATGAAAAATTCCTGATTTTCCAAATTTGATCTCCGGAGATTCTTTTCACTTAGAAGAGGGTGGGCTGATCCTCGAAGAGAGATGGGTAATCGCGGTCAAAACGCTTAAGCACCTCCGTGAGAATGGCTTCTCTCAGGAATTTCGACCGGTTGGAAATACGGTAACGGTCGCAATATTGATTGATTGCTTTAAGCTCCATGTCATTTAGCGCCAGATTGACCTTGTTCCTGCGCATCATATTCATGTTCCTGTGTTTTCTCAAAGGCATTGATTTTCAGATATTAACTTCAGCACAGCAAAGAAGCATATCGAGGGGCAGGTACAATTTTCCATGTTTACCGCCCGGATAAAAGTATCATATATTTGAATGTCATGGTTTTTCAAGGGTTGCAAGATATGAACAAGAAATTAAGATAAAATTTTAAAAATATGCAATAGACAATAAAAGACTAATAAAATAATATATAAAATGATATAAATAATTAAATAACAATTATAAAGAAAAAATTATTGAATATAAAAGTATGTAAAATAAAATGAATATTCAAAATGAAAACATTTCATTCTTCATTTGGCCTTTTCCATTTCACCCTGAACTAAGAATTGTTCTTGCGCTCCGGACAAGTCATATTGCAAGGGGAAAAAGAGCGATTGGGTTAGGTCTGGTGAGACATGCCCGGGAGAACATGGGGAAGTTGACTGTTGACGTGAGGATTTTGAATGGTAATATATTTCATGTGGATTTCGGAAGGAAGCCGGCGGTTAATTATTAACTTTGCGCGATTTCAAATTTCATTATGGTTGTTTTTTACAATATCATTATTCAGCTGTATCATTTTCTTCTGAAGATTGCTTCCCTGTTTAACCACAAGGCTAAACTGTGGGTCGACGGCAGAAAAGGAATATGGGGAAGACTGGAGGAAATTTCAGGAAAGGGCGATAAGATCATCTGGATACACTGTTCATCCCTGGGCGAGTTTGAACAAGGCAGGCCGGTGATCGAGCAGTTAAAGGAACTGCACCCTGACTATAAAATTCTGATCACTTTCTTTTCACCCTCAGGGTATGAAGTGAGGAAAAACTCTACAAAGGCTGATTATGTGGAATACCTTCCGCTTGATACACGGCGCAATGCATCTCGGTTTCTCGAATTGGTTAATCCTTGCTTATCCTTATTTATTAAATATGAATTCTGGTATCACTTCCTGGACCAATTGAAACGGAAGCAGATACCCTTTTACCTGATTTCTGCAAACTTCAGGGAGAACCAGGCTTTCTTCAAATGGTACGGATCATGGTACAGGAAATTCCTGCATGGATTCAAAGGCATTTTTGTTCAGAATGACCGTTCGGTTGAACTGCTCCGTTCCATAGGGATTACCAATACCAGAGTAACGGGCGATACACGGTTCGACCGGGTTAAAGCAATTGCCCAGAAATCGAAAGATATTCCCCTGGCCAGCAGTTTTGGCAACAATCACTTTGTACTCGTTGCTGGAAGCACCTGGGACAAGGATGAACTGTTGTTGCAGGAATGGATCAATAGAAATGGCCCTCAGGTGAAGCTCATTATTGCTCCTCACGAAATCAAGAAACCCCAACTCGACAAGCTGCGTAGCGCTTTTAACGGGGAGGTCGTGTTTTTTTCCGAAGCGAACAATGACCTGGTAACCAGCGCCCGGGTACTTATTATTGATAATGTTGGCATGCTGAGCTCCTTATATAAATATGGTAATGTGGCTTATGTGGGCGGAGGTTTTGGAAAAGGAATCCACAATATCCTGGAAGCAGCTACCTATGATATACCGGTTCTCTTCGGACCGAATTTTCAGAAGTTCGAAGAAGCCCTGGCTCTTGTTTCCCTAAAGGGCGCTTTCCCTGTCAGTTGTGGTGACGACCTGCATAATCTCCTGGAAAAATTCATCAAAGATCCCGGATTCCTGAAAACGTCTGGAAGCATTGCCGGCAATTATGTAAGGCAAAATATTGGCGCAACCGATGCCGTGCTGCGTATCCTGAATGAAGAAATAGCACGACTTTCCCGCTAACTTCCTTCCTGTTTGTTTGTTTAATATATAGCTTCTTCCCGGTCGCATGCCCATGTTGCCCCCTCCCTCACAACCCAAAATTGCCAGAGAAGCAGATAATTATTCCGATGAAAACCTATCCTCTCATATTTAGTATAGAAAAAAGCTTTACTTAAACCATAATTCACGTTGTTAATACAAACTTTCAGTTAATCAATATATTGAAAATTCGGGTTAATAACTATTGCCAAATGTTAATAAGAATGAATTTTCATTTTTTGTGTCAAAGGCCGAGTTAAACTAAATTGCATATACTTTCCTTTTTTGAAAACGGTAATAAAAAGCTTGTCACATAACACGTTAAAAATACCTGTATATGCAAACCCCCGATGTCGTAGTAAGAAATCAGGAAGAATCAATGATAAAAGATCAGAAAAAGAAAGAGTTGAACGAGGGAAAGGCGGAAAGTGGCAGCTTGCCAAAAACTTACACGCATGATGAGGCAGTAAAAGCCTCGGTGGCATATTTTAAGGGTGACGAGCTGGCCGCTACCGTGTGGGTGAATAAGTATGCCCTGAAGGATTCTTTCGGTAAGCTGTATGAGCTTACCCCCGATGATATGCATTGGCGTATTGCACGGGAGATTGCCCGCATTGAAAAGCGGTATGCCAATCCCCTCGACGAACAGGAAGTATATGAAGCCCTTCGCGACTTCAGGTTCATTGTACCTCAGGGAAGTCCTATGGCAGGCATCGGTAATAATTACCAAATCGCTTCCCTGTCGAATTGTTTTGTGATCGGCAACGATCATCCGGCAGATTCCTACGGCGGTATAATGAAGGTGGACCAGGAGCAGGTTCAGTTGATGAAACGCAGGGGTGGCGTGGGGCACGATCTGTCGCACATCCGTCCCTCCGGTACACCGGTTTTGAATAGTGCACTTACCTCTACCGGGGTAGTTCCTTTCATGGAAAGATATTCCAATTCCACCCGCGAGGTAGCTCAGGATGGACGTCGCGGTGCGCTGATGCTCAGTATTTCCATCAAGCATCCCGATTCCGAGAAGTTCATCGATGCCAAGCTTGAGCAGGGTAAAGTAACCGGCGCCAACGTGTCGGTTAAGATCGATGATGAATTCATGAAAGCGCTGACGGAGAATCGTCCATACATCCAGCAATTCCCTATTGATTCGGCCAATCCTCATTACAAAAAAGAAATCGATGCTTCTTCCCTGTGGAAGAAAATCATTCATAATGCCTGGAAATCAGCGGAACCGGGTGTACTTTTCTGGGACACGGTTATTCGTGAATCAGTACCCGATTGTTATGCCCATTTCGGATACCGTACCGTTTCGACCAATCCCTGCGGGGAGATTCCTCTCTGTCCATATGACAGTTGCAGACTCCTGGCCATCAACCTTTATTCATACGTTGAAAATCCGTTCACGCCACAGGCTTCTTTCAATTTCGATCTGTTCAGGAAACATTCAGGTTATGCCCAGCGGATGATGGATGACATCATCGATCTCGAACTTGAAAAAATCGATGCCATCCTCGACAAGATTGCCAATGACCCCGAAGACATGGAAGTGAAGAGGGTTGAAAGAAAACTCTGGGAGAATATCCGTATCAAAACCGAAGAAGGCCGTCGTACAGGTATTGGAATCACTGCCGAAGGCGATATGCTTGCAGCGCTGGGACTCCGCTATGGCAGCGACGATGCAATTGACTTCTCCGTTGAAGTGCAAAAAACACTTGCACTTGAAGCGTACCGGTCGTCTGTGAACCTCGCCAGAGATCGAGGCCCCTTCAATATTTTTGATTTACAGCTGGAAAAGAACAATCCCTTCATCAACCGGCTCAGAAGTGAAGATGAGCAGTTATACAGGGATATGATGAGGTATGGACGCCGTAATATTGCCCTGCTTACCATTGCACCAACCGGTACCACCAGCCTTATG
>JAKAMP010000231.1 GCA_021812865.1 Bacteroidota bacterium
TGAAAGCCGTTCCGGAAAACAGTTCCAAAGAAGTCTTTGAAAAAGCAAGGAAAGAAATCTATGCCCTGTATGACAGTCTGACCATGGGCGCCGATTTCGGCCAGTTAGCGGCCAGGCACTCGGACGATAGCTATACGGCAAAGGTCAACGGGGAACTGGGATGGTTCGGGGTTGGGCGAATGATCCCACCTTTTGAAAATGCCGCTTTCGCGCTGAAAAATCCTGGCGATTACAGCAAGCCTTTTCAGACATCTTACGGTTGGCATATCGTAAAACTCCTGGATAAGAAGGGCATTCCAGGGTTCCAGGAAAGCAGGAACAACATCATCCAATCCATCCAGCGAAGCGACCGTGCCGAGATATCGCGCCAGATCAGGATCAATGCGCTGAAGAAACAATTCCGTTTTACGGAGAACCTTCCAGCCCTTGCTCCCTTCTATTCGCTGGTCGACAGCACTGTATTTTCCGGCAAATGGAATACGGCTAAAGCCGCTGGATACAACGAACTACTCTTCACCATCCTTGACAAAAAGTATACCCAGCACGATTTTGCCCTGTTCCTGACCTCAGGAAAAAAAACTGCCACACAGTTGCATCTGACCGCATATGTTACCAAGGCTTATCATGATTTTGCAGATGCTTCGCTGCTCGATGCGGAAAAGGATAGGCTGGATAAACAATATCCTGAATTTCATTTCCTGATGCAGGAATACCATGACGGGATCCTTCTTTTTAATCTCTCCGATCAGATGGTTTGGTCGAAGGCCCAGAAAGACACCGCCGGACTTGAAGTCTTTTACAATGCCAACAGAGTTAGGTATCAATGGAAGGAAAGGCTTGAAGCTTCAATATACACTTGCAATAATAAGGAGATTGCCACCTTAGCCCGACCGGCTGCACTGAAACGGGCAAAAAAGAATCTTGACCGGAAGTTCATCTATGCAGCAGCCTGTCCGCAGGATACCACCATGCGCTGCCTGAGGATTGAGGATGGAAAATTTGAAAAAGGAGACAATGAACTGATCGATAAACAGGAATGGAAAAGCGGAATCAGTCCGGATATCGATGATAAAGGCAAGGTCATTTTTATTGTAAAGAACAGGGTGCTCAGACCCGGTCCGAAATCGCTGTCAGAAGCACGAGGATTAGTCATTGCCGATTACCAGGATTACCTGGAAAAGGAATGGGTTAAATCACTTCGGGCAAAATACCCTGTAGTGATCAGGAAAGAAGTATTTTTGAAAGTAAAATAATTAGGAATGTTCAGAACAATCATCATCTGTCTGCTGGCGGTCACTCTCTTTTCCTGTCACAGCAAGAAAAACGGCGATGAAAATCCCCTGGCCAGGGTTGGCGATGTATACCTCTATCCTTCCGATCTGCAAACCCTGTACGCCCCGGGTATGTCGGCCAAGGACAGTATCAATATACGGAAAAAATACATTGAAAAGTGGGTAAAGAAACAACTGCTCCTGCAAAAAGCTGAATTGAACCTTACCGCCGATCAGAAGGATGTAAGCCAGGAACTCGATGATTACAGGGCCTCTCTTCTCATTTACAAATATGAAGATATGCTTCTGCACCAGCAAATGGATACTGTGGTGAAGGATAATGAAATACAGGACTATTTCGAACAGCATTCAGCTAATTTCGTACTCAACCAGCCTGCCTTCCGGGGGTTGTATATCAAACTGCAGAAATCCTCACCCTATCAGGAAAAGGTGAAGAACTGGTACAGATCCGACAAGGAAGCCGACATGAAAGACCTTGAAAACTACTGCATACAGTATGCAAGGAAGTATGATTATTTCAACGATGAGTGGATCTATTTTGAGCCTATTTCCAAGCAGTTGCCTACCAAACCGGCAGATATGGACGCATTCCTTCGCAACAATCGCTATGTGGAGGAGCAGGATTCGACCTACAATTATTACCTGAACATAAAGGAATACAAGCTTGCCGGGTCGGTGGCGCCTATCAACCTGGTACAGGACGATATCCGCAGAATTATTTTGAACAAAAGGAAGATGAAATTGCTCGAAGACCTGGAAAATGACATTTATAATAATGCCTATAACAAAGACAAATTTGATATTTATTAATATTGCGGGCTGATCGCCGGAAAGCGTATTTTCTGAATGGCGTTTCCGAAAGAAGGCTGGGGATAGCCGGTTGATACATACTAATTCATTACGGATGAAAATTCAAAAAATCTTATTCGCCCTTGTAGTCTGGACATTTCTCTTTTCGCTGAAGACTGCTTATTCGCAGGCCTATGTTATTGACGGTGTAGCAGCTGTTGTGGGAAACGAAATAATCATGCTGTCCGATATTGAAAACCAGTATGATCAGATGAAGGCCCAGGGGATGCCCCTTCCCATAGATGCCCGTTGCCAGATCCTGGAACAGCTGCTGGTACAGAAACTCATCGTGAACCAGGCAAAACTGGACAGTGTGCTTGTTAGTGATGCTTCTGTTGAACAACAATTAAGCAGCAGGCTTGATTACTTTATCAATATTATCGGTTCCCAGAAAGAACTGGAAAACTATTTCGGAAAGACCATACTGCAGATCAGGGAAGACTTCCGGGAACTGATCAGGGACCAGATGCTGGTGGAAAAAGTGCAGGACAATGTTACTTCCGATGTAAGGATTACTCCTTCTGAAGTAAAAGAATACTATAAAGGCATGAACAAGGATAGCATCCCGGTGATTGACGGGACAGTTGAGCTGGAACAGATCGAAAAGTATCCCAAAAATTCCGAAGCAGCCATTCTCAAGGTAAAGGAGCAGCTGCTCGATATGCGGAAAAAGATTCTCGAAGGTTCGAGTTTTGCTACACAGGCTGTATTGTATTCCCAGGATCCTGGCACAGCCAAGAAAGGTGGCGAAACCGGCTTCCTGTCGAAGGCTGAACTCGACCCCGAGTATGCCAAGGTGGCCTTCTCTCTTAAAGAGGGCCAGATCAGCAAGATTGTGCAGTCCGAATTCGGCTACCATATTATCCAATTGATTGAAAGAAAGGGCGATCGCATTAACACCAGGCATATCCTTCTGAAACCCGAAGTCGATCCCAAGGCGCTGGATAATGCAAAACTGAAACTCGACAGCGTGGAAAGGCTGATCAGGAGCGATAGTATTCAATTTAAAGTAGCTGCTTTATATTTTTCGGACGACAAGGACAGCTACCTGAACGGGGGACTGGTAATCAATCAGAAGACCAATACCTCGTCATTCAAGATGGATGATCTCCCGCAGGATGAATATTACATCATCAAGAACCTCCAGCCGGGAGAGGTTTCGGAACCTTTCCTGACCAAGGATGAGAAGGGCAATCCCGTTTACAAGATCATCAGGCTGAAAGCGCGAACAAGCCCTCATACGGCTAACCTGAAGGAGGATTACCAGTTTTTGCAGGAAAGAGCTCTATCAGAAAAAAGGAGCCGTGTAATGGATGATTGGATCAAGGAAAAGCAACAGGCAACTCCCTACCATATAGACAGTTCATTCGACAAATGCAACCTTGCATCCCAGGGATGGGTAAAGCACTGACAGGCCTATGCACTTTCAACCCTTTCATGGAAAACGGTTATGGATGCTTCTGTTGATGTATATAACAGAAGTTTTCGTTGTGCCTTCCCATGTTTACGGGCAACAGGCAGGTAAACCTGTAAATGCACCAAGTCCCCAGCAATCAAATCACCAGATTGAGATTCTGCATGCCGATTTTATGACGTATGATAAATCCATTGGCGAGAACGTGCGTCGCCTGACAGGCCATGTACAATTCATGCATGAAAATGCCGTGATGTTTTGCGACAGCGCTTACCATTATGCCGATGAGAACAATATGGATGCTTTTGGTCATATCCGCATTAACCAGGGCGATACACTGCAACTTTACGGCGATTTTCTTAAATACTTCGGGAAAGACAAGCTAGCCAGAATGATCAAAAATGTGGTACTCGTGAACCGCGAAAGCATTCTGCGAACTCAAAATCTTGATTTTGACCTGGGAAAGAATTATGGGTACTATTTTCACGGAGGAGAAATCGAAAACGGTGAAAACCGGCTGAAAAGCAAAACAGGTTACTACTATGCCACCGACAAAACCTTCTTCTTCAAAACCGATGTAAAAATTATCAATCCAAAATACATCATCGATTCCGACACCCTTAAATACAATACAGTAAGTAAGATCGCTTGGTTCTACGGCCCCACCCATATTGTAAGCAAGGAAGATTCCATCTATTGTGAAAACGGCTGGTATAACACCGATAAAGATATTTCACAGTTCAATAAAAATGCATCCCTGAAAAGTAAAGGTCAGTTACTTACCGGCGACAGCTTGTACTACGACAGGAACAGGGGATTTGGGGAAGCCTTCCATCATGTGGTATTATACGACTCTTCGCAAAATGCCAAGCTGAGGGGCAATTACGGGTATTATTATGAACAGCCCGAACGGGGCATGCTTACCGGCCGAGCCGAACTCGTAAAAATGAGTGATGAAGATACGATCTATATCCATTCTGACACTATCCGTTCAACACTTGATACCTTAGGGAAAAAAGTGATCCGTGGATATTATCATACCAAGATGTTTAAAACCGATCTGCAGGGAATGTGCGACTCCATTGTATACAGCGAGTCCGATTCCACCGTACGCCTGTTTGGTAGTCCGGCTATATGGAGCGACGAGAACCAGATCACTTCCGACTATATTAATATTTATACCAAGGAAAGGAAAATCGATTATATTGAATTCATCAATTCGGCCCTGATCGTTTCGCAGAAAGATACCATCCGTTTTGATCAGATCAAGGGAAAGAAGATGACCGGGTATTTCTCTGCCGGACAATTGTCGAAAATTGTCGCCACGGGTAACGGGCAGACAATATATTTCCCTGTGGACGGGAAGGAGATCATTGGCATGAACAAGGCGGAAAGCAGCAATATTGTAATTTATCTGAAAGACAGAAAGGTTGACAAAATTGTTTTCCTGGTAAAACCAGCAGCAACCCTCTACCCCCTGAACCAGGTGCAGGGAAACGATATGAAGCTGGCGGATTTCAAATGGTTTATTGAATTCCGTCCCAAAACACGTGAAGATATTTTCAACTGGAATACCCCAAAAGAAAAAGAGTAAGCCGGAAGCAGAATATAGCTTTCACAGGAGGCATTCACGCACGAAAAACGAAATTTTATCATAAAGAAGCAACCTGGGTTGAATGCCGGATGGCGCAACAGGCCTGCTTAGTATTCGTCTTCATTGAAAAAGAAATCATCTTTGCTCGGGTAGTCCGGCCAGATGTCTTCGATGCTCTCGTAAATTTCACCCTCGTCTTCAATTTCCTGGAGATTTTCAATGACCTCCAGGGGAGCCCCCGACCGTATGGCAAAGTCGATCAACTCCTCCTTGGTGGCAGGCCAGGGAGCATCTTCCAGTTTTGACGCTAATTCCAGGGTCCAATACATTGACAA
>JAKAMP010000232.1 GCA_021812865.1 Bacteroidota bacterium
GGTTATCGCGAATTTTCCGGCGCCGAGGGCCAGGATTTCTTTGCCGTCAGAATCTGTTCTCTTCTCAAGCCTGAGGTTGCTTCCTGTAAGCTGGTTGAATCCTTTCACGCCAAATTCGGCAATTCCCCACCAACTGAGTTTCCCATTTTCTTTCCCGGCGGGAATTTTGTCATTCACTTTGTTCCTGACTTCAGCCAGGGCATAATCAAGCAGGGGTTGGTATTCAGGGGTAACCTGGCCGTTATTCCCCTGTTTTTCCTGAAGGGTGATCCGGGCGGGAAGCAAATCCATATTCCCGGCACCGGTTTCAAGTGCATGAACTTCTACAGGGGCAAGAGCTGCAAGCCTAATACTTTCTCCGTCTTCCCTTACCTGCAAAATTTGAATGCTATCAACTTGTTTAGTAACGGTAAAGGCATTTCTCCTGTATTTTTTTACAGTTCCTGCTTTTATATTTCTATCCGTAAGCGCCAATTCACCCGGATGAGTGTTTGCGGGTGTTTGCATATGCTTTGATTTATTCACTATTGCTGTTTGTGGATGAAGTGGGATAGTTCTGTTATTCAGGGGGAAGAGAAGCAGAACGAAGATGAGGATGGCGGCAGCGGCAGCGGCTGTAAACAGCCAGCGGCGGATTGGGGCAACAGTAATATGCTTCAGTTGATTCCTGCCGGGCATCCGTACGGAGGGATCATATTCAAGATATACTTTACCATAAAGATTGCATTCTTTCATTAAAGAGGGATATAATTCAAGGAAATCTTTGAACATTTGTTCCCCTTTATGCCCTAACTGTTTTTCAAAATGCGCCACACAGAATTCGGGGAAGTTCTGTTCATTTACCGAAGAAAAATCATCGGTTGATTTGAACATTACTTCCTTGTTTTTCAAATTTACATCGTGCTCAATTAAAGTAATATTTTCATATTGGTATAATTCATCTTCCAAATCGGGATTTTCCTCCAGGAAAGCGAGCAGCAAGGCAATTTCCTGCTCTGAAAGGCGACCTTCCAGGTAATCGAGGAAATATACTTCGTAATTGTTCCTGTGAATGTCCATTTTCCTGTTGTTTATAATACATTTTCCATGCTGCCAATATATTCTTTCAGGAACATACGGCCCCTGAAAATATATACCTTCACCTGTGATTCGCTCAGTCCGGTTATTTCGGCTATTTCATCATAACTGTACCCTTCATAATCGCGGAGCAAAATCACCGACTTCTGAACCAATGGGAGTTTGTTTAATGCTTCATGTAATACTTTATTTAAATCATTATAATGATCTGTATATAATAATTCTGATGATGGTATATCATCCAATCCAGTTAACCGTTTTTCTTTTCTGATCATATCGATCATGGTATGATAAGCGGCCGTAAATAAATATGATTTAGCCTTTTCATAGGCCACGGTATCGATCTTCAACCACAATTTCTCATAGGTATCCTGGACTACATCTTTCGCCTTTCCCTCATCCCGTATATTTTTGAGGATAAAGCGATACATGCCGTCGGCAAATTTTTCCACGCATACATTATATTCGGCTGCAGTCATCGGGTGTCAGTTCCGGTTGTATGACGATCGTACGGTGTAAAAGTTACAGGGATTATAAAAAGATTTTAGCCCCGTTCATGAAGATTTTTTTCAGCACGATAAAATTACCTGATTTTAAAGGAATTTTCAAGAAACTGGAAAAGGCTAATTTTGGTCGTTTGGTTTACTGGTCCGCTGGTCCGCTGGTCTACTGGTCCGCTGGTCTACTGGTCCGCTGGTCTACTGGTCTACTGGTCCGCTGGTCTACTGTCTGTATGACTGTCCTTGCGGAGTTTAGCGGAGGCGGGTCTGATCCCGTGTAAGGGTTTTGCGTGTGGGTGATGTTCTTAATTACTGGGGATTTTACAATTGTGTGATTATCGAATGACAACTGTATGACTATTGCATGACTATTGCATGACCACCGTATGTCCATTTTATAATTACTGCATTCCGCTGAAACTCCTTTTCAGGTCTTGTGTTTGATGTTTAATGTTTCCGCGCAGGTATTTTGACTTATAAAAAAATTTATCGGGCTGAATTCCGGGCAGATTTTGCTAACTTGCATTACAAGGCGATAGTAGTTTACACTATATTCCCTGCCTGGTAAACAGGCCTTCAATCTGAAATCTATGGAAAAATTATTCAGGCTGGCTGCTTGTTTCAGCCTTAGCGGAATATTCATGATGCCCTCCGCCTCAGGACAGGATGCTACGGAGATTGTACGAAAAGCCGATCAGAAATTCCTGGGGGAAAAATCAAGTTACAGCGTGATGACGATGACCATCAAACGACCAAAATGGCAACGTTCGCTCACCTTCAAGAACTGGACCAAGGGCAGCAGGTTTGCCCTAACCCTTGTGACTGAACCGGCAAGTGAGAGCGGTCAGTCCTTTCTGAAGGTCAACAATGAAATGTGGAACTGGAATCCCACGATCAACCGGGTGACCAAACTGCCCCCTTCGATGATGTCGCAGGGATGGATGGGTTCGGATATATCCAATGATGACATTCTGAAGGAATCGTCTATCGTTACAGACTACACCCATACCCTTACCGGGAAAGAGAAGGTGGATGGAACCGACTGTTACAGGATCGATCTGATTCCGAAGGAAAATGCTGCCGTAGTATGGGGAAAGATCG
Source organism: Bacteroidota bacterium (assembly GCA_021812865.1). GTDB lineage: Bacteria > Bacteroidota > Bacteroidia > Bacteroidales > JAAYUG01 > JAKAMP01. The sequence goes on from JAKAMP010000232.1 coordinate 2,679, forward strand.
TAAAATGGATCAGTACAGAAGGTTATGACCAATTGAAAACCGAATATTATGATGAGGACATGAACCTGGTAAAGACAGAAAAGGCAGGTGAGCTGAAGAAAATGGATGACCGCATCATCCCCACCTATTTTGAAGTGATTCCGGCCGACAAACCGGGAAATATTACCACGGCCAGGATTACCTCCATCCATTTTAACCTTCCCCTGGAGGATTCTTTCTTTTCGCAGCAGAACATGAAAAAAGTGAGATAGAATCAATTTTTCAGCAGTACCAAAATATATTTCACGTATGCAGGAGTACCTGAAAATTGGCTGGAGAAACATCTGGAGAAACAAGCGCAGGACGCTAATCACCACGGCATCGGTATTTTTTGCCGTATTCCTGGCCATCACGATGAGAGGCTTTCACCAGGGAATGTGGAATACGTTGCTGGAAAGCGTTCTCCACTCCTACTCAGGTTATCTCCAGGTACATGCCAAAGGGTACTGGAATGACCGCACACTGGACTACGGGATGGCGCTTAATGATACGCTGGAACGCCAGATTCTTGGTACGCCGAATGTAAAGGGTATCATTCCCCGGCTGGAATCTTTTGCCCTGGCCTCCTCGGGCGATAAAACCAAGGGTGTGATGGTGGCTGGTATTGATCCTGTGCTGGAAAACCGCTTTACACGGCTGGACGAAAAGCTCCGTTCGGGAAAAATGCTAACAGACGATGATGCAGGAACCGTGCTGTCGGAAAGGCTGGCCAGGTTCCTCGGTTTAAAGGTAGGCGATACCCTCACCCTGCTGAGCCAAGGATACCAGGGTGTTACGGCTGCCGGGATTTTCCCGGTGAGGGGCATTGTAAAGCTTCCTTCCCCGGAGTGGGACAACCAGATGGTGTACATCGAGCTGAACCACGCCCGCAGGCTGTACTCTGCCGATTCGATGATCACTTCCCTGGTGATCGACCTGGACAGGCCCAGGCTGCTTGAGCGTACGGCTGCCCGTTTGGACGGGAAGATCGACCTTCGGCGCTACGAAGTGATGACCTGGAAACAGATGCTGGTAGAACTTTACCAGCAATGGCAGATCGACACGGCCAGCGCCATCCTGATCCTGGGACTGCTATACCTGATCATCGGTTTCGGCATTTTCGGAACAGTCATGATGATGACTACCGAGCGGATCAGGGAATTTGGCATCATGATCGCTGTGGGTATGCGACGGGAAAAACTCGCCGGGATCCTCACGGCTGAGCTGTTTTACATCACCTTTATCGGGGCTATAACAGGCCTGATATTCAGTCTGCCTATCATCTTGTATTTCCGTTACCACCCCATTTCCTTTTCGGCCGATTATGCCAAAATGATGGAGATATACGGCATGGAACCGGTGATGACTCTTGCCTGGCAAGCCGACTACATTATCAACCAGGCCCTGGCTGTAGCGGCCATCACGGTTATAGCCGTGTTTTACCCGGTATTGTCCGTTTGGAAACTAAGATTGAACAAAGCATTAAGGTAACATACAGATTCAGAGCAATATGTTGTTTTCTGTTGCATGGAAGAATATCTGGCGTAATAAGCTGCGCAGCCTGATCGTGATCTTTGCCATCGTGATCGGGCTATTCGGCGGCCTTTACGGATCGGCCATCATGCTGGGAATGGTAGATCAGCGCATCAGGCTGGCCATTGCCAACGAGGTGTCGAATATCCAGATCCACCAGAAAGATTTCATACTGAACAAGGAGCTGAAGGATACGATACCTGACATGACCAGGCTGAAAGGGGTCCTGGATTCCATGCACACAATAAAGGCATATACGTGCCGGCTGAAGGTGGTAGGCATGGCCTCATCGGCCACGAACGGACTGGGCGTGATGATCAATGGCATCGATCCGGACAGGGAAAAACTCGTAACTGACATTTACAAGTCCATTCCCGATTCCCTGGGAAGCTGGTTCGGAGATAGGAGGAAAAACCAGGTGGTAATAGGGCATAAGCTGATGGAAAAGCTGAAGGTAAAGCCCCGCTCCAAAATTGTGCTGATCTTCCAGGATGACAGCGGGAACATGGTATCGGGGGCTTTCAAAATTACAGGGGTTTATCGTACGTCGAACACCTCTTTTGACGAGACCAATATTTTCGTTTCCCGCAGTGATCTGCAAACTTTACTTGGTTTCCGGAGTGAAAGGAGTCATGAGATCAGCATTGCCCTGAATGATGACGGGACCAATGCAGCGGATGTATCGACACTTGGGAAGATTAGCAGCGATTTGTCGGTTATGGGATGGAAGGAAATCATGCCCGACCTGGGGATGATGAACGACATGATGATGATGTGGCTTTACCTGGTGATGGTGATCATCCTGCTGGCCTTAAGTTTCGGAATCATCAACACGATGATGATGTCGGTGCTCGAGCGTACGCGTGAACTGGGCATGCTGATGGCCGTAGGGATGAACCGTCGGCGTGTGTTTATCATGATCATGCTCGAGTCGGTAATGCTCTCCTTGTGTGGAGGGCTGCTTGGTATGGGGATCAGCGCCCTGGTGATTCAGTTATCCTCACGGTATGGGGTTGACCTGAGCACTTTCGGAAAGGGCATGGAAGATATGGGATTCAGCGCCATTGCTTATCCCATGCTGGGAACGGGTTTTTATATCGGACTTACTGCGCTGGTCATTCTTACAGGCATCCTATCGTCGCTCATGCCGGCCAGGCGGGCATTGAAGCTCAAGCCTGTTGAAGCCATCAGAATACTCTGAATATTCCTGACTACTGTATAAAACAGAAATTCACCCGAAGCA
>JAKAMP010000233.1 GCA_021812865.1 Bacteroidota bacterium
TTACTTCGGCGATTTGTTTTTTAAATGGTACACTTACGTAGGCGATGGAATATTTTCCCTTCTCGTAATCGTTATTCTGCTTGCCATTGAATACAGAAAAGCGCTCGTCGTATTCCTTTCCTGGGCAGTGTCGGGAATCCTCGTTCAGTTTCTGAAAATAGTTGTGTTCAGCGATGTGGCACGCCCTGTGGCTTATTTCAAGGATATCGCATCTCTTCACCTGGTAGATGGGGTCAAGGTATATACTTCACAGTCTTTTCCTTCCGGCCATTCTGCCAGTGCGTTCGCATTGTTTTTATGTCTGTCTTTCTTTTCCAGGAAGAAATATATGCAGCTGATTTACTTTTTGCTTGCTTTGCTGGTTGGGTACAGCCGAATTTATCTCTCGGAACATTTCCTCACCGATGTAATGGGCGGTTCATCCATAGGTGTATTCGTCGCACTATTGTTTATCTTTGTATTCTACCGGGATGAACGTTTCCTGTCCTTGAACCGCTCTGTTTTTTCAAAATCTGCTGAATGAACCGCACCAGCCTACTTCAGAAACCCCTGATGCTGCAGTTCCTCATTGCAGCCATCGCGGCGTTGGTATTCATTCCTTTTCTCGGAGGCGTTCACCTGTTCGACTGGGATGAAATCAATTTTGCCGAATCGGCCCGTGAAATGATCTTGACAAAAAACTATCTCACGGTACAGATCAATTTTCTGCCTTTCTGGGAAAAACCGCCCCTATTCATATGGATGCAGGTATTGTCCATGAAAGCGTTTGGCATCAATGAGTTTGCTGCACGTTTCCCCGATGCGATATGTGGAATGGCTACATTGTTAATCCTTTTCAAAATCGGAAGAAAGCTCCGTAACGAAAAATTCGGTCTACTCTGGGTGATGATGTACGGCTGCTCATGGCTGCCTTTTATTTATTTCAAATCCGGTATCATCGACCCCTGGTTCAACTTGTTCATTTTTACAGGCATCTGGTTTTTCATCTTGTATGCCTTTGATTTGAAACAGAAGGCAAAAACTACCCGGTTGCTGGGTTTTCTGGCCCTGTCGGCCTTGTTCCTTGGACTGGCTGTACTTACCAAAGGCCCTGTGGCGGTTCTTGTATTTGCTCTCGTATTCAGTGTGTATTACATCATTTCAAAAGACAGGATTCCGCTTAAGATTTTCCATGTATTTTTCTTTATACTGGCGCTGGCCTTTGTCGGCGGGTTCTGGTTTATCCTTCAGGTTTTGAATGGGCATGCCTCCGTGGTGATGGACTTTATTCGCTACCAGGCTAAACTGTTCTCTACCAAAGACGCCGGCCATGGCGGATTTCTGTTCTATCATTTTCTGGTGCTTCTCATCGGTGTATTCCCTGCATCCTGGCTTGCCCTGCCAAGGCTTTTCAGGAAAACGGGAGATACTCCTTTACAGCTACTTTTTGACCGGTGGATGAAAATCCTCTTCTGGGTGGTGCTGATTCTTTTTACCATCGTAAAAACCAAGATTGTACATTATTCTTCCCTGTGCTATTTCCCCATTACCTTTATAGCTGCATCCTTTGTGTACCAGGTCGTTGAAAGAAAAGCGCGCATAAAGGGTTGGCTTACCGGCCTTATCGTGATCATGGCAGTTCTGATGGCAATCTTCACTGGAGTCATCCCTTTTATAGACGATTTTAAGAGCATCATCATCCAGAAGGGATGGATCAAGGATGCCTTTGCTGCAGGCAATCTTGAAGCCAACGGAGAGTGGACCGGATGGGAGAGCCTGGCTTCCCTGATCCTGCTGCTGGGCGTCTTTGCATTCGTTTGGATGAGATACTCCTTACGTGGAATCACCTGGTTGCTGGTCAGTTCTGCAGTCTTTGCAGGGTCCCTCGCCGTGCTCTATGCTCCCCGCATCGAAAAATATTCACAGGCCGCAGCCATTGAATTCTATCAGAAAATGGCAGGGAAAAACGTATCAGTCAATACCCTGAATTTCAAGAGCTATGCAACTTTGTTTTATTTCAAAAAACCTGTTCCCGATAAGCCGCAGCCTAAAATACCGGAAGAATTGCTTTATGGACCGTTGGATAGAGATGCCTATTTTGTTATCAAAAATACTCAGAAAGAGAGTATCCTTTCCCGGTTTCCTGATTTGAAAGTGGTTGCCGAAAAGAACGGTTTTGTATTTTTGCTTCGCTCAAAATCGGTTTCCCTACAGGAAAATGAAAAGAATAAATGAATTTGCTATCAATCCGATGAATCATTATGATAAACGGTAAAACTATTTGTGTTGTACTTCCGGCATACAATGCAGAAAAAACACTGGAGATCACATACCGGGAAATACCTTTCGATATTGTCGACCAGGTAATTCTGGTGGATGATTCCAGTAAGGATAATACAGTCGAAGTGGCACGGCAACTTGGTATTCAACACATCATTCGCCATGAGAAAAACCGCGGCTACGGCGGAAACCAGAAAAGTTGTTACAACAAGGCGCTTGAACTGAATGCCGACATTGTCGTTATGCTGCACCCCGATTACCAGTATACTCCCAAACTGATCCATTCGATGTGCTATCTTATCGCCAATGGGGTGTATGAGGTGGTTATGGGATCCCGTATCCTGGGGAAAGGCGCCCTGAAAGGCGGTATGCCTTTTTATAAGTATGTGTCCAATCGTTTTCTCACCCTGAGCCAGAATATCCTTATGAACCAGAAACTATCCGAATACCATACAGGCTACAGGGCGTTCTCTTCAAAGGTGCTGCGTTCTATCCGCTACAATGAGAACTCCGATGACTTCGTATTCGACAACCAGATGATAGCCCAGATCTTTGCCACAGGTTTCGAGATTGCTGAAATCACCTGCCCGACAAAATACTTTGAGGAGGCCTCGTCGATCAATTTCAAACGCAGCACCATTTATGGGCTCGGGGTGCTGAAAGTATCCTTCAGCTATATGCTCCAGAAACTCGGACTGGCCAGCTTCTCCTATCTCAAACCTGTATCTGAATAAACTATCCACATTTACTTGAATTAGTCATGATGATCATCACCCGCTCGTATCCCCGGGCTGCCCTGATCGGGAATCCGTCGGACGGATATTTCGGAAAAACCATCGCTTTCGTATTCAGCAACTATGCAGCAGAAGTTTGCCTGTATGAAAGCCCGGAAATCGAGATATTGCCTTCCAAATACGATTCCCAGGTGTATAAATCCATGGAAGACCTGGCGGGAGATGTTCACCTATACGGGTATTACGGTGGAATACGTCTGATCAAGGCTGCCATAAAGGTGTTTTATGAGTATTGCCGCAAGAACGGAATTTCCGTTGCAAAGAAAAATTTCACGGTTCGCTATTCTTCTTCCATTCCGTTTGGTCTTGGTTTGGCTGGCTCGTCGGCCATTATCACCGCATGCATGAAGGCAATGATGCAGTTTTTCGGCGTGGATATTCCAAAGCCCGTTTTCGCCAACCTGGTGCTCTCAGTCGAAAATGTGGAACTTCATATTGCGGCCGGACTTCAGGACCGCGTAGCCCAGGCATACGAAATGCCGGTTTTTATGGATTTTGACCGCGATATTATGAAAAAACAGGGCTACGGCAGGTATGAAACTTTTTCCCCTTCGCTGCTTCCCGACTTATATATAGCCTATCGCACCGATCTTGCCGAAGGCTCAGAGATTGTACACAACAACTTTCGTGAGCGCTATAACCTTGGCGACATCAAGGTACTGGAAGCGATCTCCCAGTGGAGTGAACTCACAGTGACCGTGAAGGAATTGCTTCTGAATGAAAGAAAAAATGAGATTGGCCCTTTTCTTGACCGGAATTTCGACATCCGCCGTTCCGTAATGAATATCAGCGACAGAAATATACAGATGGTTGAAACGGCCAGGGCCACCGGGGCAAGCGCTAAATTTACGGGCTCAGGCGGCGCCATTATCGGCACCTACAAGGGAGAAGCGATGTTCAATGCACTCTGCAAAGAACTGAAAAAACTCCGGGTAAAGGTATTTAAGCCCGTGGTTGTTTGCAATTCCTGAAACTTGTTTCTATTTTCGTGTGTCTGCACTTTTAAAAGAGCAATGATCACGAAAGCTGTTATCCCAGCAGCAGGATTTGGCACCCGCTTCCTGCCTGCAACCAAATCGCAACCAAAGGAAATGCTGCCTATTGTGGATACACCTACCATTCAATTGGTGGTGGAAGAAGCGGTGGCATCAGGCATTACCGATATTCTCATGATTATCGGGAAAGGAAAGCGGGCTATTGAAGAGCATTTCGACAGGAATATAGAGCTGGAAAACCAGCTGGAAGAAAAAGGCCGACTGGAAGACCTCCAGTCCATCCGCTACATCACGGAAATGGCCAACGTGCATTTTGTCTGGCAAAAGGAATTGAATGGATTGGGAGATGCCATTCGCTATGCCCGGTATCATGTGAACGGGGAAGCCTTTGCCGTCCTGCTCGGAGATACCCTGATAGAGTCGGAAGGAATACCCGTCACAAAACAGCTCATCGAAATTTATAATGAATTGAACAGTCCGGTGGTTGCCCTTGAACGGGTCGATCCGGCTGTGGTGAGCCGATACGGGGTAATGAAGGGAACCCTCCTGAAGAATAACATTTATACCATCGAAGACCTTGTCGAAAAGCCTAAAAAGGAAGATGCGCCTTCCAACCTTGCCATTGCCAGCCTTTATGTTCTCACTCCCGATATTTTTGCTCGCCTGGACCAGGTCACTCCGGGCGTGAACAATGAGATCCAGCTTACCGATGCCATGAAGATGCTGCTCAGGGACCGTTCCATGTACGGACTGGAATTCAACGGCCGCAGGCACGACATAGGCAGCAAGATTGATTTCCTGAAAACCAATGTGATCTACGGATTGAAACGAAATGATATCGGCCCGGAATTCAGGGAATGGCTCATACAAACTGTAAAGAACTTTTCATTGTAAATAGAATGCTAAATTTTACCTGTCATGAAATATCTTTCTAGTAAAATCATTCTGGCATTTTTGATATTCTGCCTGACTGCAGCATCATTGCCGGCATTGTCCCAGAAATGGATTCCCCTGTTCAACGGAAAAGACCTCAAAGGATGGACGCAGAAAGGGGGAAAAGCCTTATACAGGGCTGAAAGTGGCGTTATTGTTGGTTCAACCGTTCTGAATACACCAAACAGCTTCCTGTGTACTGAAAAAAACTATAAGGATTTTATTCTGGAACTGGAATTTAAAGTCGATTCCGATCTGAATTCGGGTATTCAGATACGGAGCAACAGCCTTTCCACATATCAGAATGGCCGTGTACATGGCTACCAGGTGGAGATCGATCCATCTGCGCGCGCCTGGACCGGTGGTATCTATGATGAAGGTCGCAGGGGATGGCTATTTACGGAAACTGACAATGAACCGGCCCGTAAGGCATTCAGACCGGGAAAATGGAACAAAATCAGGGTGGAAGCCATCGGCG
>JAKAMP010000234.1 GCA_021812865.1 Bacteroidota bacterium
AAGCAAGCGAAGGTCATATTTATGATAGGTAGCATATGGATCGCGTAATTCTTCCCTCTTCATGGAAGCTTTGGCAAGCCGGGTTTCAAATTCCATGATGGCATCGGGTGCATGACCATGGGCATCAGCATCAAGACCTGCCAGCAGGAAAATCTTGCTGATATGTTCCTTGTAGGCATTCCTGATTTCTGCAGCCCTCGGCGTGTCATCGAGGTAATAATCCCTGTCAGGCAGTCCAAGCCCCCCCTGGGATAGTTGTGCAATGTTCATTCTGCTGTTCCCGTAATCAGGCGCAGCATAAAACCCAAATAGCGAGCCAATAAAGCAGGTATGAAAATAGGCGATGATTCCCTGGATATCGGCTATATTTTTACAATCCCGGATTGCATCCAGGTAGGAGGCCAGGGGCTTTAATCCTTCCCGGTTAACTGAGTCTGTGTTCATCCCGGCATAATAAAAGTCGCCAATCTTCTTTTCAATGCCACTGCTGCTTAATCTACGTTCTGCCAGTTCTTCCAGCAGGTTTTTTATTACCTGTTCATTTTCTTCATGCAACTGATCGAAGGTGCCATACCGGCTGAATTCATCCCGCAAAGGATGGTTTTTCATCCATCCGCCATTGGCAAACTGATAAAAATCTTCTGCAGGGTTTACCTTTCTGTCAAGGTTCGCGAAATCGATGGCAAGAGATGCCGGTTCTGATGGTTTCATTGATGTGCTTTTTACTGAGCAAGGAAAAGGATATGAACAGACAAGAGCCATGCGAATAAGGCATGGCTCTTAAATGGGATGTACAATAAGTACGAATCAGGCAAACTGTTGAATGGTTTTGGCAATGATACTTACTGATTCCCTGATCTGTGCTTCGTTGATCACTAGAGGAGGAGCAAAACGGATGATATGTTCGTGGGTAGGCTTAGCGAGGAGCCCGTTATCCCTCAAAGCCAGGCATACGTCCCAGGCTGTTTTGCCGTTTTTCGGACGGATAACTACGGCATTGAGAAGGCCCTTGCCCCTTACCAGTTCAATCATCTCCGATTTGATTTTTTTCAACTCCGACCGGAATAATTCACCCAGCCGGGCAGAGTTTTCTGCCAGTTTTTCCTCTTTGATAACCTGAAGAGCTGCAATACCCACTTTGGCAGCAATAGGATTTCCTCCAAAGGTAGATCCGTGTTCGCCTGGTTTGATACAGAGCATTATGTCATCGTTCGCCAGCACGGCCGAAACCGGATATACACCTCCCGAAAGCGCTTTTCCAAGAATCAAAATGTCGGGGCGTACACCCTCATGATCGCAGGCAAGCATCTTACCCGTGCGGGCAATGCCGGTCTGAACCTCGTCGGCAATGAACAATACATTCTTTGCTTTGCACAGATCATATGCTTTCTTCAGGTAACCATCGTCGGGAACATATACGCCCGCTTCCCCCTGTATGGGCTCAACCAGGAATCCTGCCACATTGGGCGATTCTAGCGCCTTTGCCAGTGCATTGATGTCATTATAGGGAATCTTTATAAAGCCGGGTGTAAATGGTCCGAATCCACCGTATGAATCGGGATCGGTCGACATGGAGATCACCGTAATGGTGCGGCCGTGAAAGTTGCCTTCGCAAACAATGATCTGTGCCTGGTTCTCAGGAATACCTTTTTTTACGTATGCCCATTTCCTGCAGAGTTTCAGGGCGGTTTCATCCCCTTCAGCCCCGGTATTCATGGGAAGAACTTTGTCATATCCGAAATACCTGGTAACATATTCTTCATATTCTCCCAGCACATTGTTGAAAAAGGCCCTCGAGGTCAGGGTTAATGTTTTAGCTTGTTCTGTAAGTGCATTCACGATCTTGGGATGACAATGTCCCTGGTTCACTGCAGAATATGCTGAAAGAAAGTCATAGTACCTTTTGCCGTCAACATCCCACATAAAAACACCTTCGCCTCGCTCAAGAACAACCGGAAGCGGGTGATAATTATGAGCGCCGTAATGCTCTTCCTTTTCCATGTAATCATGTGCTTTCATAGTCGAAATTATTATTGGGTTTTCTTATAAAAACAGAAGGTCAAATATATAAGCTTTCTGCCGAAAATTAGGCTGAATGAACAAAAAAAATGAAGAACATTCAGGGGGTTATCAACCGGAAGCAGGATCGCATTTTCTTTTGCATTTGCCCTAATGAATTCTTCCTGTCAGATTTATGGGATGAAATTGCAAAACCGCGATAGTGAATGGTTCATTTTTTCTCTTTTAGGGTTCATTGAACTTAGAATGCATTCATTTCGGATAAAAGTGAAGTTCCCATCTCTCTCTAAAACCTTGGGAATTATGTTAATTTATATTAAATTGGAGCGAACAGTACTTTCTGTTGATCATTGGCCTGAATTTTGATCATTATGGATGATTAAAACCTAAACATATGAAAACAAAAACGATAATCGTTGCTCTTATGTTTCTTGCAACCGGATTATCGGCTCAGGATAAGGGAACGGTCAAGGAGAGTTTTAAGAGCAACAGGGAAATAAGAAAGGCGCAGCATGAAGCTGAGATTCAGGCTGCATTTGATTCAACCTCGCAGTTGATTGACAGTATGCAATTCGTGCTGGAAGCAGATTACCTCGCAAACCAGTATGGCTACAGGATTCCTGTGAATTCCAACTTGAATTTCATTATGGTGAATTCAAAAAAGGCGGTGCTGCAAACAGGAAATAATTCAGGCTTTGGTTATAATGGCGTCGGCGGTGTTACCACCGAAGGACAGATTTCGAATCTCAGGGTGTTTAAAAATCCTAAGCGAAAAACATTTAATCTTTCCTGGGATGTGAACACTCCCCTGGGAACCTATTCCATATTCATGGATGCATCTGCATCCGGGCGAGCCTCGGCAACTCTTTCCGGCCTATGGCCCGGTAAACTGACTTATGACGGATATATCGTTCCGCTGGAACAGACCCGCACGTTTAAAGCAATGAATACATACTGACAAACAGAGTCGTCAGTGTTGCCTCCAGGAAAGCTCCGGTTTACCGGGGCTTTTTTAATTCTAAAATTTCAGTGTGAGCCTCAGGTTAAGCCTGCGGGATGTCAAATAGTTGGGTACGGCAAAATACCCGGGCATGTTCTGAAGGTTGGAAACCGTTCTTACCCAAAGGTACGATATGGTATTGTTCACACCGAATAAATTGAATATCTCTCCCGTAACCAGTATGGTTTTAAAGGGTTTCCAAAAGGCGCCCCCCGGAGAGGTATGCTCGTCTTTGATCACTTTCGAGAATCCTATATCTACTCTTTTATATGCCGGCATTCTGTATGTTTCATCATAACGTGTGGAGAAGGGAGGACTGAATGGTAGCCTGCTGCCAAACAGAAAGTATACATTTACCCTGTAGGTGGGATTCCCCGGAAGATAATCCTGGAAAAACATGCCGAAATTTACCCTTTGATCGGTGGGTCTTGGATAATATCCAATAGAAACCTTGTTCCCGTTTGAATCGATGTAATAATCGCCCCGGATATCTTCCATGGTTTTCATGAACGACAGGCTGGCCCATGATTCTGTTCCTTCGACAAATTCACCGTTTATTTTGAAGTCTATTCCCGTTGCATACCCCCTGGCCAGGTTTTGCCCAAGGTACACTATCCTTACATTGTCAATTTTATAAGGAACGAGTTTGTCAAGATATTTGTAATAGGCTTCGGCCGTCAGTTTGAATGGCCGGTCCCAAAGTTTGAAGGTGTAATCGCTTCCAGCCAGCAGCTGGTAAGACTCCTGTGCCCTGAGATTTGTGTTGATAATTCCTTCCGGATTGCGCATTTCCTTGTAAAAAGGGGGCTGGAAATACAACCCTGCAGCAAAACGGAACTGGATATTTTTTTTCCATCCGGGATCAAAGGCAGCTGAAAATCTTGGATTTATGAAAAACTGCCGGTTCAGATCAAAGTAATTGACCCTGATCCCTCCCGAAACATTGAGTTTACCTTTTGCCAGGTCAGCCTGCCTGGTGGCAAGAAGGTATGCAGCAACATCCACTGGGTTAAGAATATGATGTGCTTTTACCACATTTCCCAGGTTGATAGCCGTATCTGAATAGGGCAGAGAATAGCCGGCTGAATCAACCATCTGCCATTCATTTAAATGATCACTGATGCTCTCCTGTTTCAGCTTGATGCCCCATCGAACCTGCATCCGTTCAAGGGAGAGATTTCCCGAATGCTCGGCTGTCCATATCTCCATGGTCAACCGGTTCCTGGCATGATCCAGGAAAGTGCCGACGCCAATGTTTTTAATACTGTCTCCGAACGTTTGCGATCCCAGGCGTGTGTCAAGCTCATTGATCAGGTATTGTCCCTGGATGTCGAAAAATTCCTGCTCACCGGTATGGTAATAGCTACTGGTGAATTTTAGCTGAAGAGTGGGTAAGGGGTGCACACTGGCCGTAAGTGCGCCAAAATAGCCAGTGTAACTGTCGATCTCTTGACCGTCAAAGTAAATCTTCAATTTATAGGCGCTGCTTACGGTTCCAAAAGATGTCTCGCGGTTCACCGGGATGAAATAGTACTCATTCCGGGAAATATTGCCCAGGAAGCCCAGTTCAAATTTTGGACTCACCCGGTAGGTCATATAGGTCTGAAAATCGGTGAAACGGGGTTTGTATTCCCCTTTGGTGTCGAGTGTGCCAAGCAGGTACTGGCTGGTTTTATAACGAATGCCCGAGATATGTGTAAAACGGTGTTTTTTGTCCCGGCCTTCCAGATGAGCCGAACCGCCTAGCAGGCTGGCCGACACAGATCCTGCATAGGTTGAAGGTTCCTTGTAGGTGACGTCCAGAACCGACGACATCTTGTCCCCATACCCTGCATCAAATCCTCCTGCCGAAAATTGTACCGAACCAACCATGTCAGGGTTGATAAAACTCAATCCTTCCTGTTGGCCCGAACGGATCAAAAAAGGTCTGTATACCTCTATGCCGTTCACAAAAACCAGGTTTTCATCAAAATTGCCCCCTCGCACCGAATACTGGCTGCTTAACTCATTATTGGAGGAAACGCCGGGAAGTGTTTTTAAAAGGGATTCAATGCCCCCGCTAGTATTTGGAAGCATATCCAGCGATCGGGTGTTTATGCGGGTGAGGTTTGATGACTTGTCTACCTCGTTGGTTACCTGAACCTCGTCTATGGTTTTAAAGGAAACCTGAAGAACGGCATGATATTCCACTACCTGTCCCGGATTCGCATTGATTTCGAATACGACCGGCTGAAAGCCGATGAATGAAAATGAAATTCTGCACTCCTGTCCGGAAGGTATCGTCAAAGAATAATTACCTTCTTTATCGCTTGAGGTGCCTGCTTTTGATCCTTCCAGCAAAACATTGGCCATGTATACGGCATTTCCATTGCTGTCAGTCACTTTGCCTTTCAGTGTTGCCGTATTCTGCGAAAATACAGGAGAGGCAAAAAT
>JAKAMP010000235.1 GCA_021812865.1 Bacteroidota bacterium
TATACCGTGTATCATTGAGTTGGCGCGTTAAAAAATCTGTTGGGATTTTGTCGGCAAGCAAATTGCGCTTTTTTCTTGCTCCAATATTCTTGTTCCGGTAAAGATCGTCCACTTGTCGGACAAAATCCTCCCATGCTCCCGGGCCTTTCTGCTGCATATATTCATAGGAGGTCAGGTTCGATTTGTCTTCGTTTTCTTTACGGAAACAAAGCGTCTTGTTCTGGTATGAATCGTCAAAATAGCGCTGTCGGGGTATAATGTGATCGATATCGGTTTCACCGTTGAAAAGTTGTACTTTTTGAATGGTCTTGCCGGAATACATGCAGCAGGTTTTTTGATCGACCCACAGGCGATACCGAATGATGTCGGTTCTCGTTGGTCTGGCAATATTGAATTCGTCTCTGAGGATATCGGTATATTCCTTGTTGCGCCTTCCCTGTTCACCCATTGCTTTTGTCATCTTTCTTCTCTCATCGGCATTCATTTTCATTTCACGGCTGAGTTCAACATGAATCTCGTCCGGTTTGCCATAAGTGTTCCAAATATCCTTCATTATATGCAGCGTTTCGTTCACAACCTGTTCAACCACTGGATTCCTTAGAGAGTTGCGCGGCACAATCTCGATGTCTTCAGGTTTTTCATATTGATCCTCTGGTGTCATATCGGAATGCGAACCATATACCAGCGTGGCTGCCTCCCAGTACATAAGTCCGGAAAAATCGGATGCAGCGCTGCAGTGTTCGAAATGCGACCTGAGTTCATCGCTGATTTCGGGATCATACTCGCCATTTAGTATGTGTGAAATCTTCTCGAGTATGGGGTTGGCAATTTCTTCCTGGTTGAAATATATGCCGGATTTCATTAGGGGGAGAAGCTTCTTAATTGCCCTCGCTGATAAGCTGCCATGTTTTTTCTCAAATCTCAGGGCGGCAATAATCGTTGCAGCCTGCTCTTCCATGCTGTACCATTTTATCAACGCTTTCTTTCTATAATCGTTATCATTGACAGAATACAGTAAGTGCCAGATGCGTTGCAGATCAGTATTATCCTTTAAAATATCAGAAACAAGCAAGCCGGCTTTTTTAAGTGCATTTGATATTCTTACCCTTGTGGTATTTCCTTTCATGCCTCCTGCGTGGCTTATTTCAGGATATCTTTTTGTGTCGGCCTGGATCAGTTTCTGAATTTTTGCAGCCGATAATTCCAATGTTTCATTCAACTTTTCGTACAGAAGTACTTTTTGTTCTTCTGTAAGAGGATAGGTTTTATTGTATATATCCTTCAGCCGTAAATTCTGAATGGTTTGCCATATACGGAATTCTTCACTCAGTGGTGCAGATGAGGGGACCGTCCTGTTCGGTATTTTAATATATTCCCCTTTTTCTTTATCGAGCACATATATAAAGGGTTCAAACCGACAGTTACCAATTTTTGAAACCTGCGATTTGAGAGGTCTTTGATAATAAATAATATACCTTTCGAAAAATTCCCGTAAGGATTTATTCTGCCACTTAGCTATTTCACTTGCATTATTCGGAATAATTCTATTCAGTACCTTTTGTTTAGCCTCCTCGGACTTCAGAACAGGCATTAGCATTTCCTGTTTTGCCCATATTGCTCTAAATTCTTCTATGTATTTGTCGCGGAACACCAGATTTTGCCTTATCCTGAAATGCCTGTTCTCTGAGATCTTATTCCAAAAATATTCGCCTACATACAACCCGCTTGAAGTAATTTGCCTGTCCAGTGCATCAAGCCTGTTTTGCCAGTCTGTCTTGTCGGGCAGAGCGAATTCGATGTTTTCAGAGCCATCTTTTTTTATTTTTATTCTTATTTCCAGTTCATACTCTTTTCCGGCCATTTCGGCAAGTGTAGAGACTGTTGTTGAACCGGTGCGGCCATCTTCGAGGGTTACCTCATATTCCGGTTTCTTCTTTTTCAGCGATTCGGTTTTCTGCACCTTTGCAATTCTCACTATTTCAAAAGATTTGAAATAGTCTTTCTGCTCATGGTCCATGCCGTTTTCTGAAGCTTCCTCCATGATTTCTCCGATGTCTTTATACCCCCGTCGTTGATTCAAGTGATACAGAATCCTGCCGAATTCTGAAGGAGTGACGGCTTCTTGTAAAGCTTTATGCCTGAGAAAATAAACATACCAGTCATCAGGGAGTTTCTTTAAAGCCTCGGGTTTTTTTGCCAGTTCTTTAAATAACTTCCCTGCATTTTTAGGTGCAAAATCTTCAGGCAAAAGTTCTAAAACCTTCAAAGCCTCAATGAGGTTTTTGCGTCTCAGTTGATAACGGTCCAGTAGCTTGCGTGAACCTCTTTTTAGCCTTCTTTCGGCATTTTTAGTGATTTTGTTACCTGTTTCGAATTCTTTCATTACATCCTGCTCCATGGGGATAATTCTTGAACCGGCTCCAAGAATGGATTTTAGTTTGTCGTTTTCTTCCTCTATAACCGACCAGCCAATTGAATTTGTGCCAAGGTCGAATGAAGTAATTTTTTTTGCAGCCATAGGGTATATTAAATTTTATTGTATATTTGTATTAATCTGAAGCAATTCACAATAAGGATTATTCCGTTGTGAAAACTTTTTAAGCGGCCCCGAAAGGGGTCGTTTCATTCTTAGTAATTACTGATCAATTGAGTATTCTGTACCGGATGCATGTTTTGCCTCCTTCATAAATTGGTTGCCAGCCTTGATTTCCGCTTTAGTAAAATTCCTAAACACTTATTTTTTGGACTATTAAGAATTCATTACCAGCGGTTTGCTGAAATAGTGGCTCATTCAGAATATGAAGATAGGAATTTTCAATTTACGATGGATACATATGCCGGGGAAAAGTTATTGGATAAACCTTTTTATTTTCAGGTTTGCCATAGTTCAGGCTATATCTCTCTAAAAGATTTCGTACTCATGCCAGCAAATGCTACAAAGTCCGTGAACCATTCTGATTCACAGACTTTGTTTGCTTCCCTTGGCTAAGAGCCTCAGAAAGTTCTTTGCAGGCTCATTAATAGTTAAGATTTGAGGCCAGCCAGGTCTCTATGGTGTCGGTGGATTGGTTTTTGCGCCGGGCATAATCTTCCACCTGGTCGCGGCCAATGCGGTCGACGTAGAAGTACTGCGATTGCGGATGGGAAAAGATGAGCCCGCTTACCGAGGCAGCCGGCACCATGCTGAAGTTTTCCGTGAGGCTCATTCCGCAGCGCCGCTCAGCATCCAGCAGCCCGAACAGCGTTTTCTTCTCCGAATGGTCGGGACAGGCGGGGTAACCGTGTGCCGGCCTTATGCCGCTGTATTTTTCGTACAGCAGGTCGTGCAGGGATAACTTTTCATACGGGGCATATCCCCACAGTTCTTTTCTCACCTTTTCGTGCAATAGCTCTGTAAAAGCCTCTGCCAGCCGGTCGGCCAGCGCCTTCAGCATGATGCCCTGGTAATCGTCGAAGTCGCTTTTGAATTTTTCAAGGTATTTGTCTGCTCCAAGTCCTGCTGTCACTGCAAAAGCGCCCAGGTAGTCGATCCTGCCCGAATCCCTGGGTGCAATGAAATCCGACAGGCAGAGGTTGGGCTGACCCTTTTCCTTCTGCACCTGGTTGCGCAGGTTCCGGAACACAGCGAGAACGGATGAACGCGATTCATCGGCATACACCTCGATATCGTCGCCAACCGAATTGGCCGGGAATATACCCACTATGCCATTGGCAGTGATCCATTTTTCACGGGCCATGGTTTCAAGCATTTTCAAGGCATCCTGGTACAGTTTGCGCGCTTCGGGTCCCTTTTCCGGGTCATCCAGCAGTTCGGGGAACTTGCCCTTGATCTGCCATACCAGGAAGAAAAACAACCAGCTAATATAGGGAGTGATCTCACCCATGGGGAAATCGATGAACTCACGGATACCGGTCATTCGCGGGCGAAGGGGAGGCGAGGTTTTCCAGTCGATTTGGAGGCTGTTCTGCCTGGCTTCGGAAAGGGAGATATAGGTGGTGGCTGTCTTTATCGAAGCATATTGTTCCCTGAGGGCGGCATATTCTTTTTTTACTTCTTCGGCATATCTTTTGCCTGATTCCCTGGAGAGCAAGCCGCCGGCGGTTTGCACGCTTCTGGACGCATCTTTTACATGCACCACAGGGCCATGATATTGCGTATCGATCTTTACGGCTGTGTGTATTTTCGACGTAGTGGCTCCTCCGATAAGCAGGGGGACATGGAAGTTCTGCCGCTCCATTTCTTTCGCCACATGGGCCATTTCTTCCAGGGAAGGGGTGATGAGCCCGCTCAGTCCGATGGCCTCCACCTGCAGTTCCTTAGCCTTTTTGAGGATGGTTTCGGCCGGCACCATTACGCCCAGGTCGATGATTTCGTAATTGTTACATGAGAGCACAACGCCCACGATGTTTTTACCTATGTCGTGCACGTCGCCCTTAACCGTGGCCAGAAGCACTTTCCCTGCCGAGCTGCGTTCGCCGGAAGAGAGCTTTTCCAGCTCGATGTATGGGTGCAGAACGGCTACGGCCTTCTTCATTACCCGGGCGCTTTTGACCACCTGGGGCAGGAACATTTTTCCGGCGCCGAACAGCTCGCCTACCACGTTCATGCCGTCCATGAGCGGGCCTTCGATCACGTCAAGGGCGCGGGGATAGAGCTTGCGCGCTTCTTCCGTATCGGCTTCAATATATTCGACCAGGCCCTGCACAAGGGCATGTTTCAATCTTTCTGTAACGGGGGCTGCGCGCCATTCCTGCTCCCTTTCTTCCTTCTTTCCCGTGTCCCTGTTCTTTTCAGCATATGCGATCAGCCTTTCTGTAGCATCGGGCCGGCGGTTCAATACCACATCCTCCGTGAGTTCCAGCAATTCCTTTGGAATATCATCGTAAACCTGCAGCATACCGGGATTGACAATGGCCATATCGAGGCCGGCATGCACGGCATGGAACAGGAATACCGAATGAATGGCTTCGCGTACGGTATCATTGCCCCTGAAAGAGAAGGACAGATTACTGATGCCGCCGCTTACCCTGGCATAGGGAAGGTTCTGCCTGATCCAGCGGGTGGTTTCGATGAAATCCACTGCATAGTTATTGTGTTCTTCCATGCCGGTGGCAACGGCCAGGACATTAGGGTCAAAAATGATGTCTTCCGGAGGGAATCCCACCTCCGAGGTAAGGATACGGTAGGCACGGGTGCATATCTCCTTGCGGCGTTCGGGGGTGTCGGCCTGTCCCTTTTCATCGAAGGCCATCACCACGGCTGCAGCGCCGTAATGCTTAATTTTGGTTGCCAGTTGTCTGAAGTTTTCTTCGCCTTCCTTCAGGCTGATCGAGTTCACTATAGCCTTTCCCTGCAGGCATTTGAGTCCGGTTTCGATGATGGACCATTTCGATGAATCGATCATTACGGGTAGCCTGGCAATATCGGGTTCAAC
>JAKAMP010000236.1 GCA_021812865.1 Bacteroidota bacterium
TTCACCGGATTGCGTATTTATACCCGTCATAACCAGGCCATTGCAGTGCCCGATTTTTACGGAATGACGCTTACCGAAGCAAAAAAGGCCGCACTGGAGAAGAAAATCGGGATTGAAATCATCGACTCGGTATACGTTACCAACGCGAAGAAAGGCGCTATTCTCGACCAGAACCCTCCTCCCGATTTTAAAGTGAAGAAGAACAGGACCATCTTCCTGACGATAAACGCTGTGAATCCTGAGCGGATCAAGATGCCCAATGTTACCGGTATTTCACTGCGCGAGGCCAGGGCAGTGCTGGAATCGAGAGGTCTTGTTGTGGGCCGGCTTATGTACCAGCCCGACATAGCCATGAACTACGTGCTGAAGCAACTGGTCCGGGGTAAAGACATTGATGAAGGCACACTCATCGTAAAAGGCTCGAAGGTTGACCTTGTGCTGGGCAATGGCCTGAGCGATAAAACCATTACCACCCCGTCGCTGATCGGGCTTCGCCTGTATGACGCGGAAAAGCAGTTGCTGGAATATTATCTGAACCAGGGAGCCATTATTTTCGACAACACCGTGCTCACCGCCCAGGACAGTATGAATGCCAAGGTATTCAAACAGCGCCCCGATGCCAAAGCCGGCATCCACCTGGGCGCCCCCATAGACATATGGCTCACGGTTGCCGCATCCAAGATCCCGGGCGCCGATACCACCGCAACCAACGAAGAGGACCAATGAAAATTTTCCGTGCCGTCTGCATGTTGCTCCTTATGCTGCTGTCATTGCAGGCAATGGCCCAGGAGGCAGTGTGGGGACTCAGTTCGAATCCTTCGTTAGCAGCCAGGCCACATGCAGCAAAAGGATTGCTGAAAAATCTTCTCCAGTCAGCCCCCGATACCCTTTCCCTCCCCTTCTTCGATGATTTTTCTTCCACTACAGTTACGCCTGATCCTCATTTGTGGACCGACCAGTTTGCCTTTATTAACAACGGATTTGCTGTAAACCCTGTGACCATTGGCGTAGCTACCCTCGATGCATTCGATGCCAACGGCGCCCTTTATTCCAATGCTTCGACAAGCAGCTTTCCCGCCGACCTGCTTACCTCACAATGCATCAACCTGGCATATACGCCCGACTCAAACATCTACCTCAGCTTCTTTTACCAGGCACAGGGTACCTCTCATACCACATCAAACACAGTCGATTCGGAAGATTCTCTCTTCGTCCAGTTTTATGCACCAAACCAGCAACAATGGCGAACCGTGTGGATCACCCCGGGCGATTCCCTGCGGCCCTCCAGACAAGCCTTCATTCATGTAAGTGACACCGCCTTCCTGCAGAAAGGTTTCCGGTTCCGCTTCGGCAACTACGCGAGCATCAATATTTACAGCGCTGATCCGACGCTTGCCGTGGCCAATGGACTTTGGAACATCGATTATGTTTACCTGAACAAAGGAAGAAGCGCCCAGGATACGGCCATTAATGATGTCGCCATCACGCAACCCCTCCCCTCCATGCTCAGCGGATATGAATCCATTCCCTGGACACACTTCCCTGCTGCGGCAAACGAGCTGATGCGTTCAGGAAAAACCAGCATAACCTATAAAAATTATTCCGGCATGGTACAGGGACTGGAGCGCTCATTCAACATCCGGTCGCTTTATTCATCTTATACATACCTGGTTCCCACTAACTCTGTGAATATAATGCCCTATTCCAGCCAGGTTTATGAACCCTATACAGAGAAGTTCCTTTACCAAACCAGTGATTCAGCGCGGTTCCGGGAGCTTTTTTACC
Source organism: Bacteroidota bacterium (assembly GCA_021812865.1). Classification (GTDB taxonomy): domain Bacteria; phylum Bacteroidota; class Bacteroidia; order Bacteroidales; family JAAYUG01; genus JAKAMP01. Next base: position 1,786 of record JAKAMP010000236.1, read on the forward strand.
TTACTACCGATACGGTTCTGTCAAGAAAGGTATACCGCTGGAACGATACTGTAAGCCGCACACAGGATTTTTACAATTACTATGCTTACGACGACGGCTCTGCAGAAAGCGGGTATGGCATTATCGGCGATGCAAAAACAGCTTACGTGGCCATGAAGTTCTATTCCTATATACCTGATACCCTGCAAGCTATACAAATCTACTTCAACAGTGTATACAACAACCTGAATCATACCGGGTTTGATATCGCCGTTTGGGATAATGGCGACAACCAGCCAGGCAACCTACTGTATAGCAAAGGCAGCGCATCCCTGCAACCTACCTTTGAAAAAAGAAATCAATTTACCACCTTCGTGCTTGACCAGCCTGTTCTGGTAACCGATACCTTTTACATCGGCTGGGTGCAGTATTCCAATGGATTCCTGAATGCTGGACTGGATATGAACCAGGTGAATAACGACAAGCTGTATTATAATGTCACCGGAAGCTGGAAGCAGTCGTCCGTTAAAGGCACAGTGATGATGAGGCCCTTGCTCGGAAAAAGAGTCTATACAGGGATTTCCTCACCCCATGAAACCACCAGCATACAGGTATATCCCAATCCAACCAGTGACGAGCTTTTTATAGTTTCCGGCATGAATGACGGAAGGCGTATCAGCTATATGCTTTACGACAATGCCGGGAAGCTTATTTTGTCGGGCTATACCACCGGCGAGTCCATCAACGTTTCTTCCTTGTCGCCCGGCATGTACCTCCTGCGCCTGCAGGATACCGGTGGAATTGCAGGATTCAAAAAAGTGCTTATCGTCAGATAAAATCCAGATTATGCAGGAAGAAGAATGGAGAGAATCGGACGAACTATTTGAACATTACCGGTTTACAGCGGACAAAGGCCAGCAAATGCTCAGGATCGACAAATTCCTGCAAACCCGCATACCCAACTCATCCCGCACCAAGATACAGGCCGCTGCAGCTGCAGGCAATATCCTGGTGAATGATAAGCCGGTAAAACAGAACTACAGGGTAAAACCTGAAGATGTGGTGGCCGTGCTGCTGCATTATCCTCCACGGGAGACAGAGATTCTTCCCGAAAATATACCGCTTAATATTCTGTATGAAGACGACGATTTGCTGGTGGTGAACAAGCCGGCAGGAATGGTGGTACACCCGGCATACGGCAACTTCACCGGCACGCTGGTAAATGCCCTCACCTACCACCTCAAAGACCTGCCCCTGTTTTCGAAAGGAGAGATCAGACCCGGGCTGGTGCATCGCATAGACAAGAACACCTCGGGAATATTGGTGGTTGGGAAGACCGAGCTGGCGCTGAACCGGTTGTCCAAACAGTTTTACGAAAAAGAGTCAGACCGCCGTTACATTGCCCTGGTATGGGGCGATTTCAAGGAGAACGCCGGTACGATAATCGGAAACATCGGCCGCAGCCTGAAAGACAGGAAGGTGATGGCCGTGTATGAGGACGGCTCGCAAGGAAAATCTGCCGTTACCCACTACAAGGTTTTGGAACGCTTCGGGTATGTGAGCCTGGTGGAATGCAAACTGGAAACCGGCCGTACACATCAAATCAGGGTGCACTTCAAGCATATCAATCATCCCCTGTTCAACGACAGTGAATATGGGGGAAATGTCATCCTCCGGGGTACCAGTTCCTCGAGTTACAAACAGTTTGTGGAACACTGCTTCGAAATTCTTCCGCGGCAGGCCCTGCACGCCAAGACCCTCGGATTCAGGCACCCCTCCACCGGGAAATGGATGGAATTCGATTCCGAGTTACCCTCCGACATGCAGGAAACCATCGAGCGGTGGCGAAAACTTACCCGGAACAAATACGAGCCTTAAAGCCTGCCTTTGAGCCAAATCAAAGTAAACCAACCAAAACCGTACCCGATGAAAAAGAACATCGCCCTAGTAGCCGGAGGATACTCGTCCGAATATGTGGTTTCCCTTAAAAGCGCAGAATCCGTTTACCAGTGGCTCGATCACGATCAATTTGATATATACAGGGTTATCCTCACCCGGGAATCGTGGACGGCCGAAACACCGGAAGGCCAATATCCGGTTAACCTTTCTGATTTCAGCGTCAACACAGGCAAAAAGACTATCCGGTTCGATTTTGCATACATTATCATTCATGGAACACCCGGCGAGGACGGTAAACTGCAGGGGTATTTCGATATGCTGGGCATCCCCTATTCTACCTGCGGCGTGCTGTCAGCTTCGCTGACCTTCAACAAATTCTTCACCAAAACCTACCTTGAACCTTTTGGTGTGCTCTCGGCCGCGTGCCGCCTGGTAAAAATGGGGGAGCAGGTTGATCCTGCTTCAGTGATCGATGAACTGGGCCTGCCCTGCTTTGTAAAACCCAATAACGGAGGGTCCAGTTTCGGAGTTTCAAAAATCACTTCCCTGGAAGAAATGGACGAGGCACTGCAAAAGGCCGGAAAAGAGGACGAGGAGATCATCATTGAAAGCTTTCTGCAAGGCACGGAGCTGACCTGCGGACTGGTGCGTATTGGACGGAAAATTATCGTATTCCCTGTTACCGAGGTTGTGCCGAAAAACGAATTTTTCGATTACGAAGCCAAGTACGTGAAAGGAATGGCCGATGAGATCACTCCGGCTCGCATTCCTGCAGATGTATCGAAAGCCTGCCAGGACCTGTCGGCTATGATATATGATAAACTGAACTGCAGGGGCATCGTTCGGGTTGACTATATTCTCAGCAGCGGCAAGCTTTACATGCTCGAAGTGAACACCATTCCAGGCATGACCGCTACCAGCTTCATTCCCCAGCAGATCAAGGCCATGGGATGGAAGGTGGAAGAGGTGCTGAATAAACTGGTAAACAGCATTCTGGAAATGAAATGAGTACCAAGCGTACCTTCATCGCGATTAAAATCAAAGTCTCCGGAAATCTTACAGATTTCTTCCATAAGGTGCAGGCTGAACTAAAGCGTTCGTCTGTCAAATGGGTGGACATTCAAAACCTGCACATTACTCTGGCCTTTCTGGGCGATACAACAGAAATTCAGGTTACTCAGGTTTCATCGGCACTGGATCGGATTACTGAGCTTCACCATGCCTTCGGATTCAATCTCCAGGGATTCGGATATTTTGGCAGCCTGCAATCACCCCGGGTGCTCTGGTTGGGCGTAAGAAGAGGCGACTTGCTGAAAGCCCTCCGGACAAAACTGTGGGAAGAGCTGCCAGCGCTGGGATTCACGGCTGAGGATCGGGATTTTTCTCCCCACCTCACCCTGGGAAGGGTAAGAGAGTTCAGGGATCAGCAAAGATTGCAGGATATGCTTGGCCAATTCAAAGAAACCGCTTTTCAGGAGGTTGCCGTTGAGGAGATCATTTTTTATGAGAGCCAGTTGAATCCTGCAGGCCCTGTATACAAGCCCATCAAACGTTTTCCCCTTCGCAAGGAAGAGCATTCCTGACATCCCCGGATATTTTTTTCCTCAGACCCCGCTTGCCCTGAATATGGTAACGATGGTATGCATTACAATTTTCAGGTCGAGGGCAAGGGACATGTTTTCAAGGTACAGCAGGTCATAGTCCAGCCGGCGGATCATTTGTTCCACATCCCCGGCGTACCCGAATTTCACTTGTCCCCAGGAGGT
>JAKAMP010000237.1 GCA_021812865.1 Bacteroidota bacterium
TAATATATGAATCCCTTCCAGTCATTGCTGTCTGGTGCATGAGAATGCGCAATTTCAGTGTATTGGCAAATTTCACCCATTTGGCCATGTCGCCGCCATACATAATGTCGTTTGCGCCGGGATCGACGGCATCGGCTGTTGCAGATTTGATAGCTGCCACACCGGCATCGATCTGTGTGATCAGGTCTTCATAAACAGTCTGCTGGGCATCATATTTAGGCCTGAGAATGCCGGTAGTAAAAGCTTCAGAATAAGGAATATCTCCATAGATATCGACCAGATTCTGGAAAATGTAGGCCTTCATGATCTTGGCAATGCCGTAGAATTTTACCTGCAGGGGATCGCCGGCAGTTTGTTTCTCAATGTAATCGTAATTCTTGGCATTGATATAAAAGGCATCCCAATCGCCAGCGTAGGAGCTGTTCCTCATATTATACTGTTTCTGGTCATTGGGCTGAGAATAGGTAGAATTGATAGACCACAATCCATACCATTCATATACGTAATCAAAGTTTCCAGGTGTATTCATGATGTCTCCCGTTACTTTGAGCGCTGCGGGAAGCACCAGACTTGCAGGAACATTGGAAGCCTGGTTGGGGTTGGTTTCGTCCACCGAAAGAAAATCCTTGGTGCAGGAACTTCCCAACAGGATGATGGCTGCAAATATTACTAATATATTTTTCATATCTGTATGCGTTTTAGGATTAGAAAGTAAGTTTTACACTGAAACCCATCACCCTGGTGGGAGGCAGCTGGTAGTAGTCGGTAGTTCCAATGGCATTGCTGTCACCACCCACATTGCTGAATTCAGGATCTGACCAGATGTTGGACTTCGGGCGGAACATGAGAAGGTTTCTCCCGAGCAAGCCAACCTGGGCAGCTTTAACCACTTTCCCTCCCCACAGTTTATCAACTGGCAGCTCATAATCAAGCGAAATTTCCCTGATCTTCCAGAAAGCAGCGCTGGTAACATAAGCTCTTCCAGTTGCAGAATAATCGGAGTTCACCCAGAAGTCGCGTGAAGCATTCCTTACCACAACATTGGTATTGGGAGTGTAAACACCCGGAGAGGTTTCGATCACCGAGTTGGGGATTACGAAAGGCTGACGGCCGTTCTGTGCAGTGTGCCATGTACTTCCGCCAAAGTCGAGCTGACCGCCAACTGAATTGTAGATCACATTGCCACCGCGATATTCAGCTACCACATTGAGGGTTAGTCCGGAATAGGTGAAAGTATTCACAATTCCAAGGATATGATTGGGGTTTCCATGTCCCTGAACCTGCAGGATAGGATTCTTTGTGGGATATCCTTTCACGGGGTCGACAATAATTCTGTCGTCCGGGGTTCTGTATACATCGCTGGTCTTGATGATGGGGTATTCCTGACCCACTATGGCGTATGCGGCACCTCCAATGAAAAACTCATTGGTACCGGGCAGCAGGGATAGAACTTTGGATTGGAAATGTGAGTAGTTAACGGATGCCGTCCAGGTGAATTTACCAAAATTAAGAACTGGTGTCAATTTCAAATCAAGTTCAATACCCTTGTTTTCAAGCTCGCCGGCGTTGATATATGCACTGTAGAAACCGGTGGCAGAGGATACCTGCACAGGGATGGTCTGGTCTTTGGTATTGGATTTGAAATAGGTAGCTTCCAGGTGAATTCTGTTCTGAATGAAACTCAGGTCTAGACCTGTTTCCAGTTCGTTGGTAATTTCAGGCTTGAGGAGAGGATTGCTCAGTGCGGTGCTCAGAAGGAAACCAGCCTGGCCGCCATAGGGGAAGCCGGGACCTGCAGAAAATGCAGGCAGGGTAGCATACCAGTTGGTTAGAGCAACCTGGCCTGTTTTTGAGTAACCAGCCCTGAATTTTGCATAGGAAAGAACATTGTTGCCTTTCAAAGCGGGAATCATTTCGCTCAAAACAAGACTTACGTCAGCGCCAGGATAGAAATAAGTCCGGTTGTCTTTTGCCAGACGGGAATCTTTGTCCTGACGGCCCGATGCATGGATGAAGATCATATCCTTATAGCCCAGGGTGAGGTCGGCGAAATTGCCGATTGAATTTCTCTGGACTTTTGATTCTCCCGGAACAGCTTCGCCTACACGGTTGCTGATATTATATAAACCTGGGATCACGAGGGATGAAGCATCCACCTCGATATATCTGTTCTTATTGGCGTATACTGCATTACCCAGGATCAGTTTGGTAGAAAGGTTGCCGAACTGTTTATCGAGCTTAATGAGAAAGTCACTGGTGAGGATGATCTGGTTGGTCATATAATCTGCAGCAAATCCCTTCCAAACGGGATGTCCGGAGGCATTATGACCGGCGCCCCAAGGGTCGGTGGTCATATATTGGTTATATACCGCGTCATCCCTGTATGAATTGTAATTCACGGTATTGTAGGTCATGCCCACGCGATAGGAAAAATCAAGCCAGCTTAGGGGTTTCAGGGAAACCATGGCCGAACCCAGCATATCATCTCTCCTGGTTTTCTGGCGGGAATGTATGGTTTGCCAGTACGGGTTGGGGTAATAGGCATTGAAGTATCCATTGATATTGGCAAATTTATTATTGTCAACATCTTTGTATTTATCAATGGGAACTTCCGGAGGAGTGTTCATGAGGTTCCAGTATACCGGGCGGTTCTGGAAGAATTCACCGCCAGCCACATTGGTATTAGTCTGTGTATAACCAAATGTATATTCAGCATGGAACATTCCAGAAGTGCGGGCTCCGGCAAAACGGGCTCCGGTTCGTCTGTTCTTGTCATTCACTACCACACCGGTGGTCTGCACATCCTGAGCTGAAATATAGAAGCTGTTATTTTCGTCACCCTGCGAATAGGAAACATCATTCTGTGTAGTTACACCAGTCTGGAAGAATTTCTTTTTCTGCATGGGGTAAGCGCTGTACTTAACCGTCTGGTAGGAACCATCGGCAAGGATACCGCCGAGGATCACCTGCTGGCCATTGAATTCAGGGCCATATGATTGGTTTTCATAAGCTGTGTAGGGATCGGTATTTCTGTTGGCGCCAATCCAGAAGGTATATCTTGGATCATAGTTGGCCGTATCTTCACCCGAACCTGAACCAAAACGGTATTGCATTTTGGGGAGATAAGACATGGTTTCGAAAGTGGTGATATTGCTGATTTTGATCACAGGCTTTCTATCACCGCCTTTTTTTGTAGTAACCACCAAAACCCCGTTTGAAGCATCATTGCCATAAAGAGCCGAAGCGCTGGCGCCTTTTAGAATGTTAACGCTTTCAATGTCGTTCGGGTTAATGGAGTTCAGGTAAGTAGCGCTCACCGGAACGCCATCGAGAACAACCAAAGCCTGGTTACTGGCCAGGATGTGGCGGTTCCCACGAAGAGTGATCCTTGTGTCAGGATTCACCCCATTGTTCAGCGTATTGATCTGCAAACCGGAAACCTTTCCGCTCAGACCATTCACAACGTTGGTAACCCCTGCTTCGGTAATTTCCTTGTTAGAGACTTTTGCAGTTGCATAACCCATTTCTTTGGGCGATCTCTTAATACCATATGCAGTGATTACAACTTCCTGCACATCCGTGACCTCTGGTTCCATAACCAAATCAATAGTGGTCTTCCCTGCAATAGCAATTTCCTGGGTCTTCATGCCCACAAAACTGAAAACAAGGGTGGTTGTTCCAGATGGCACGTTGATGACATACTTCCCTTGATAGTCGGTAGTTGTACCAATAGTCGTTCCTTTGACCGTCACGGTAGCACCAACTACGGGTTGTCCATCTTCGGACCCGGTCACCTTACCAGAAATCTGCACTCCTTGCGCATGCAACAGCTGAAAGCTGGCAATAACAAGAAAGTACAGCAAAAGCTGAAGTTTTTTCATAGATAACAGTTTTAGGTTTATAAACAGGTTTGGTTTTAACAGCTTGCCAAATCTAATAATTTTTTTGTATCAATACACAATATTGTTGAAAATTTGACCCCAAGGGGAGTTCTACAACATAAATTCCCCTATACCATTATAATATTGTATAACATGATGTTAATTATGCCGGTCGGGTAGGCGATGGTTCTAAAAACCAGGAAGATCATAGGTTTTAGTCCCTCGGCAAAGCAAATTATACAAGATTGATTATAAGCGATTTAAAATCTCAGGAGTGGATTTTGTGCTGCACAATTTGAAGAATGTCTTCTTCCTCCCTGATGGCTATCGTTTCAAGCGCTTCGCCTTCTTTGATGACTTTCTCCACAAAATCCTTATCGTCAATTCCCGCAGCATTGATCTTGACATTCAGAAAAGCCCCCCTGATACAGGAGCGAACAGCAATTGCACCTACGCCTGCATCAGAAACGGAATTGGGATTGCCCAGTTCTGCCATGGCCCGGATAATGACAAAGCAGGCTTCGGCTGTGCGCATTACACGAAGGGGAATTTCCATGGCATAGAGGGTTGCTTCCTGTATGGCTTCGTGGCGTATCTTTTTTTCTTCATCAGTCTTTTTGGGCAATGAGAAAGCGTGCATGACTTTGTTGAATGCCCGGGTATCTTCGTCGATCAGCAAGAGCAGTTCCTGCTGAAGCTTTTTCCCTTTATCAGCCCAGCCCGAAAATTCTTTCCAGCGGTCATCCCATCCCTTTTTATGCGATGAGATATTCGCCACCATCATCCCAAGACTGATACCGATACTTCCCATCAGAGCGGAAACGGATCCACCACCAGGAGCTGGCGATTCGGAAGCCGTTTCGTTGGCAAAAGCGCTTATGGTATAGTTCACCAGCTTTTTATCCTGCTTGTCGGCAATGGCATACTCGATGATTTTTTCTTCGGGCTTGAATTCATATAAATCATTAAGACCCAACGATTTGATTGCTATCTTCAGGATATCAGCATCGGATATACCAGTAGAACGCTGCTGTTTTTCAAGGAAGTACCTGCCGGCATCGAGCATGGCATTCAGCGGGACCATTCCTACGATTTCCGATCCGGTAACCCGAAGTCCGCGTTCGGTGGCCTTTTTGCAGGTTTCATCGAAGGCCGCATGCATGGGGGTTACTCTTATGTTGGTAAGGTTAATGGATATCTGGGCAATACCAAATTCTTCAATGAACCACCCAATTGCCTTCACTGCCTTAAGGGATCCCGGAATATATACCGGATTTCCCTTTTCATCCTTCACAATTTTACCGGTTAGGCTGTTCCCTTCCCTTTTTACCCTGCCCCTTTCCCTGATGTCGAAAGCAATGGCGTTAGCCCGGCGGGTGGAAGTAGTATTGAGGTTCACATTGTAGGCAATCAAAAAATCCCTGGCTCCGACAGCAATGGCGCCTGTTCTGGGAAGAAATTCTGCCGGGCCGTAGTCGGGTTTCCATTCGGAATTGGCCAGTTTATCGGGTAATCCTTCATATTCGCCTGC
>JAKAMP010000238.1 GCA_021812865.1 Bacteroidota bacterium
AAGCACTCAGGCAGCTGGTATATTCCATTTGGGCCCAGTTCACCGGTTATTTTATAATCGCTCATCAGATTATTCCCTCTGGCGGCAAAAAATTCAGCCATTTTATCCATAATTTCGATGAATCGGAAATCTGTTCGAGCGGCCGGAACTGCATTCCCTTGGTACGAAGTTGAATGAGTCCGGTATCATCGCTGAGCCAGTCGATGGAATTCACGAAAAGATTCACGTTGTCCGGACTGAGCTGAAGGGCTTGTTCCCCGGTTCCATTCACCGGGAAATCCCCGTCGCCGAAGACGACAAGGCGGGCAGGTTTCCCATTGTCGTTTTTCAGGATGGCCACAGCGCCAACCGTGAGTTCCGACAAAGGAAACTCGTCTTCTGTCCACTGATGCTGAAGATCAAAATATACAGGGCTTGGCCTGATTGCCGATTTTTTGGAAGTTTTGACGATGGGTGTGAATTGCACGCCCGAATCGCCCCGGGAGGATACCGTGCTGGCAAATTGCATCAGAACCGATCCCAGGCCGGTGGTGATGGGATGATTCGCGAAGGTGGTGGCGATGGGCATGTAGGGGAAGGTAATACTCGAGGTAAAGGAGAACATACCTTGCTGTTGCCTTATACCAATACTGGCGCAGTTTTCATCCAGAACAAAGTTGTTGTCAATGCTTATTCCTTTTTTGTTCAGCCACTCTTCAAGGCCGGTATTGATGGTCTGTCCGACGCCTTCGTTCAGGTTCGCTCCCACGCGGTTGATAGCAAGCAGAAGGTTTTTACCCTCTTTGATATATTGATCGAGCTGCTGCAACTGGTAGTTTTTGAAAGAATCTGCAGGAGCAACAATAGCCAGGGTATTGAACCTCTCCAGGGCATTGGCTGTATCGGAAAGGGTTACCGGTTCAACATCATACAATACCGAGAGTGCATCTATCACCTGGGGCATGGAGGATAATTCGGGTTCCCCCTGGCCCTGAAGAATTCCAACCAGCGGCTTGTGGGTAACCGATAGCTTCTTTATGGATGAAGAAACCGCATATTCCATGGCGCTTCCCGGCTGAACGAACGGCACGGTTTCCGATCTTTCACCCATTTTAATCACCAGTCCCAGGTAGGCTCTCTTCTGCATGGCCTTATCCTTTTCCCTGCTGTTGATGATCACGGGCTGAATGCCGTTTTGTGCCGCTTCCTGTTCCGTAGCGTCATCTTTATTCGGATCGATGAATTCGTATACCAGTTTGCCCCTGCTTATCGAAGCATATTCTACCAGCAGGTCGCGCAGATCGCTTCGTACCTGCTCTATTTCAGGTGGAAGATCTTTCGAGAAATAGGCTTTTAGGGTGACAGGCTGGGTGAGGTTTTTCAGTATGGTTCTGGTGGCCTTACTCAGCGTATAGCGGTGATCGGAGGTGAGGTCCAGCCGCAGGTAAAGCTTGTCAGAAAGAATATTGACCAGGATGAGAATGACCAGGATCAGAAGGCTGTAGCGGATAATATCATTTTTTGTTCTCATGCATGAAGAAATTTACTTTTCCACAATGTTTCTCTTTGCTACGGCTATTTCTGCTCCTGCAAGCCCAAGAAATACAAGGGAAAGGAAGTATACAATGTCTTTGCTGTCTATCACACCCCTGGAAACCGAGTCGAAGTGGGTTTGCATGCTCAGGTAGCTGAGGACTTTCCCTGTGAACCCGGTGGATGTTGCAGCCAGGGCGCCAAAGATCATATGAAAGAAGATACCGATCAGCAAACTCAGCAGGAAGGCCACAATCTGGTTCTGACTGATGGAACTGGCAAAAATACCTATGCTCGCATACACGGCGCTCATCAGCAGGAGCCCCAGGTAGCCTGTCCACACCGCTCCGTGATCAACGGGCCCCAGTTTCCACAAGGTGAGGTAGTAGGGCAGGGTAAGGGCAAGAGAAATGGCAATAAGCAGGAAGACGGAAAGAAACTTACCTGTTACCAGTTGCCAGTCGGTAACGGGCTTGGTAAGCAGAAGTTCTATGGTTCCGCTGCGGTTCTCTTCAGCAATACTGCGCATGGTGAGGGCCGGAATGAACAGGAAAAGCGACCAGAAAGAGACGCCGAAAAAAACCTGCATGCTGGCCTGGTTCACATAGAATACGCTATTCCCGATAAGCCAGGTAAACAGTCCGCTGAATCCAAGGAAGAGAACAATCAGAATATAAGCGATCAGCGAATCGAAAAACGACCGGAGTTCTCTTTTTGCTATGATCCAGATTTGATTCATATGAAGGGTAAAAAGATTTGCATTAGTTACTGCGTGTGAGTTCCCGGAAAATATCCTCCAGCTTGGTTTCGATGGGGGTAAGTTCAGACAGGTACCAGCCGTTTTTCACGCACATGTCGAAGATTTGTCTTTTCGACGACTGGCCATCAACGCTTTGTATCTCGAAGGCACCCGGAATATGGTGTGCCGGATCGACCAGTGCAACGGAAGGAAGTTGCAATAGAGCATCGGATAATGCCTGTGCATCAGGTCCTTCTGCTGCAACACGCAGAATTTCCCTACCCTGGGCACGTTTTCTGAGATCGGGGGCTGTACCGTCGGCAACAATTTTACCCTTGTGAATGATCACGATCCTGTCGCAGGTCGCTTCAACCTCGGCGAGGATATGAGAACACAGGATCACGGTTTTTTCCCGCCCGATCTTCCGGATCAGTTCTCTGATCTCTACGATCTGGTTCGGATCGAGCCCCGAGGTGGGTTCATCGAGGATCAGCACAGCCGGATCGTGAATCAGAGCCTGGGCAAGCCCTACCCGCTGCTTGTATCCTTTTGAGAGCTCCCCTATTTTCTTGTGCTTTTCGCCTTCCAGCCCGCAGGTTTTCACCATCTGAAGGATTCGTGACGGAATTTCATCATGTGGTATCCGGTGCAGTTCAGCGATAAACCACAGGTAGTCGATTACGGGCATCTCAGGATACAACGGGTTGGTTTCCGGAAGGTACCCTATGTTGTCTCTGATGGCTTCGGGATTCTCCCGGCTGGAGTACCCCCCCACGGCAATGTCTCCTTCATCAGGGGATATGAAGCATGTAATGGCCTTCATGGTAGTGGTTTTCCCGGCGCCGTTGGGTCCCAGAAAGCCCAGAACTTCACCGGTGTGCACCGTGAATGAGATATTGTCAATCGCCTTCTGCGGCCCGTATCTCTTGGTAACATTCCTGACAACAATATCCATATGTTTCAAGTACTTATAGTCGTGTTACATACAAATCACTGCAAAATTAGGGGAGCTGCGCAATTAACGGCTTCCGGCTTAGTTAAAATATGTTAACCCAGTGTTTTGATCATTCGGAGAGGGATGATTCATTAACAAGCCGTACATATTTTTGAGGTTTTATTTGAAACCTTATACCTGAGATCCAGGACAAGCTATGGATTTCAGATTTTTGATTTTTGATTCGCGATGCTATAAACAAAAATCATCCCACTCCCAAACCTCATGCCCGACATCAGACATCAGACAAGACTGAAAGCTGAAACCTGAAACAAGAGATCGATTTGGCTTCTCGCCCCAGTGTCTGGAATTATCTGCCAAAAACCAAACGCTAACTGCTAACAACGTCGAAAAATACCGTTTATGTCAAAGATTTATAATCGAAATATGAATGAATTCCCGATTCTATTGAAAGTTTGTTTTCTCCTCATTTCATCGTAACTTTAATGCTTATTCACAAATATCGCAGAATATGGCATTTGAACTACCTCCTTTACCGTATATGTACACTGCGCTGGAACCGCATGTTTCAGCCCGTACACTTGAATTTCACCATGGCAAACATCACCAGGCTTATGTGAATAACCTGAACAACCTTGTTCCGGGAACAGCATTTGAAAATACCACGCTCGAAACCATTATCAAAGAAGCGGAAGGCGGTGTATTTAACAATGCTGCCCAGGTGTGGAACCATACCTTTTATTTCGAAAGCCTGTCTGCCTCTCCCCAGGCGGAACCCACCGGAAAGCTTGCCGAAGCCCTCCGGAAACAATATGGATCACTTGACGGGTTTAAAGAGGGATTCTCCAAAGCCGCTGCCACTCTTTTCGGATCAGGCTGGGCATGGCTGGTTGTAAAACCCGACGGAACGCTCGATATCGTTCAGGAATCCAACGCCGGAAATCCTCTTCGTAAGGGATTGAAACCCATCCTTACCTGCGATGTGTGGGAACATGCCTACTACCTCGATTACCAGAACCGCCGCCCCGATTACATCCAGGCTTTCTGGAAAATCATCGACTGGAAAGTGATTTCCTCCCGGTTCTGACAAATTGGCGTTTGTAACGAGTTGAAAAATAATTGCATAAGCGAAAGGTGAAATTTATAATATAATAAAGGATAATAATATCTTATGGTATGATATTTGTTGTTATGAGCGTAGCATAATAATTTTAGCCTATGTCAGTCAGAATTGCATTTTTCGACACCAAGCCTTACGATAAGGAATCGTTTGAAAACGTGAACAAAAAATTCGGATTTGAAATCAAGTATTTCAAATATCATCTGTCCCCCGAAAGCGTTGTGTTAGCACAGGGATTCGATGTGGTATGTGCCTTTGTGAACGATATCATCGATGCTCCCATTATTGAAAAATTGCATGAACAGGGAGTGAAGCTCATTGCCTTGCGTTCGGCAGGCTATAACAATGTCGATTTTAAGGCAGCCTTTGGAAAGATACACATCGTAAGGGTTCCGGCTTATTCTCCCTACGCCATAGCGGAGCATGCCGTAGCTTTGATGCTGGCCCTGAACCGTAAAATACACCGGGCTTATTTCCGCACCCGTGATGCCAATTTTGCCCTACAGGGATTGCTGGGCGTCGATTTTCATGGCAAAACGGCCGCAGTGATCGGAACGGGTAAAATAGGCAAGGTGTTGATTAAAATATTAAGGGGATTCGATATGAATGTACTGGCTTACGATGTTTTTCCCGATGAAGCTTTCGCAAGGGAAAACGGAATCAGGTATACCGATCTGCAGACTATCTTTTCCACTGCCGATGTGATTTCCCTGAACTGCCCGCTTACGAAAGATACCGAATATCTCATCAATGAGAAAAGCCTTTCCATGATGAAGAACGGGGTGATGATCATCAACACCGGCAGGGGCAAGCTCATTAAAACCGCCGATCTTGTGGAAGCGTTGAAGGAAGGTAAAGTGGGCGCTGCCGGCCTGGATGTATATGAAGAGGAAAGCGAGGTATTTTTCGAAGACAAGTCTGACGAGGTGTTAACCGATGATGTTCTGGCAAGGCTATTGACCTTCAATAATGTGATCGTCACTTCGCACCAGGGATTCTTTACCCGTGAAGCGCTCACCAACATTGCCGAAACCACACTGCAAAATATCCGGGA
>JAKAMP010000239.1 GCA_021812865.1 Bacteroidota bacterium
CCAATCTCCTCCCGCAGGCTCCCGCAGGCGGTGGTGGCCAGGATGTGGGTGCAGCCGAGTTCCTTCAGCGCCCAAATGTTCGCCCGGTTGTTCACATGGGTAGGCGGGATGGCATGGCTTTCACCGTGCCGGGAAAGAATGATTACTTCGGTGCCGCTGATCGTCCCGGTTCGAAGAGACGAGGATGGCGGACCAAATGGTGTATCAAGGGTGGTGATTTCAGGATTTTTCAGGATTTCCGGCTTTTCCAGTCCGGTGCCTCCGATGATACCTATTTTGCGCATGCGTTCAGTGTATTTTCAGGGAGTGAAGATAGGAATTTTTATGGGTTGGCGGGAAGGGAATCGGTCTGGGGTCTGATGCCTGACCGTCCGAAACGTAGCGGAAGGGGGTCTACTGGTCTGTCTGGTCTACTGGTCTGTCTGGTCTGTCTGGTCTACTGGTCTACTGGACTACTGGTCCACTGGTCCACTGGTCCACTGGTCCACTGGTCTGTCTGGTCTACTGGTCTACTGGTCTACTGGTCCACTGGTCTGTCTGGTCCACTGGTCTACTGGTCTGTCTGGGTAGATGGTCTATATGGGTTCCGATTTATCAGGATAGCACTATACTGTTCTCCTAATCTCACCGCCCAAAACCTTAATCTGTAAACACGAAACAGGAGGGACTACCTCAACTTTTGCCTTTTGGTAGTTCGATATTGTTCACTTTTCCTTTATATACGGCACTTTTCCGGGGAAAAGCCTAAGCAAATCGTCCCTTTCAGCCTTGCATATCCCGTGCTCGGTGATGAAGCCCGTAAGGAGTCGTCCGGGTGTGACGTCGAATGCCGGGTTGAACACGGGGCTGTGAAGGGGCGCCAGTCGAACAGCCTGTGCCTTACCGTTCGCAAAACCATCGGCAAAGCGCACTTCGTTTTCGCTTCGTTCTTCTATGGGAATGGCTGCCCCGTCGTCCATGGTCCAGTCGATGGACGTGGAAGGAACGGCCACATAGAAAGGCACACCATTCGCTTTGGCGGCAATGGCTTTGAGGTAGGTACCTATTTTGTTTGCCACATCGCCGTTGAGGGTGGTACGGTCGGTTCCGGTGATCACCATATCGGCCATGCCCTTCTGCAGGATATGACCGCATGCATTGTCCGTAACGAGGGTATAGGGAACGCCATGCTGTTTGAGTTCCCAGGCGGTGAGGCGGAAGCCCTGGTTTCTCGGACGGGTTTCGCTTACCCATACATGCACAGGGATGCCTGCATCGTGTGCCATGTAAATGGGCGCAGTGGCCGTGCCAAAATCGATGCAGGCCAGCCATCCGGCATTGCAATGGGTGAGGATGTTCACCGGATTGCCTTTCTTGTGGCGGCTGATCTCTTCTATCAGGGGGAGTCCATATTCTCCTATCTTCCTGCAGTTGTCAATCTCTTCGGCAATGAATGCCTGCAGGTCTTCCTTTGAAGCGGCACGCATTTCCTCAACAGTGGGCGCCAGGAGAATCTTTCTGAGCTGACGGTCAACCGCCATGGACAGGTTTACAGCGGTAGGCCTGGCCGATTTCAGGTACAGGGCCTGCTCTTCCAGCCAGGCAGTTATTTCTTTTTCATCAGGAGGCTGAAACAGAGCAAGGTACATACCTGCGGCAGCCGTCACGCCAATGAGTGGTGCCCCACGCACATGCATTTCGCGGATGGCCATGAATACTTCTGCCGGGGTGTGCAGATCTTCCACACGGAATTCAAAAGGCAGGAAACGCTGATCGATTACGCTGATCACCTGTTCGTCTTCCGGGTGAAGCCAGAGGGTCTGGTAAGACTTGTCGCCTACGAGCATACAGGAAATTTGAATTAAAGATAAAGGATTTTTCAGATTTAATCTATTTTTGCCAGTTATAGCCCCCTGACCCTGTCGTAAGGATCAATGAAGAGAGAAGGAGGGCAGGAGTAGCATCAGAAGAATCTGAACATGAAGGATAATATCAAGAACATCATTTTCGACCTGGGCGGGGTGATCCTGAACCTCGATATCAGCGCTACCACGAAGGCGTTTGTTGCCCTGGCCGATCATGCGGAAGCGGATCTGGAAGGTTTGAAAACAGAACCAGCTTATCTGAAACTGGAAACAGGTGAATACGACACCCGTCAGTTTTGCCAGGCGGTGCAGAAGCATTATTCCCGTCCCCCGGCCGATCAACAGGTCATCGATGCATGGAATACCATGGTGCTCGATATACCGAAGGAGAGGCTGGATTTCCTGCTGGAATTAAAAAAGAAGTACCGGACTTTTCTTTTCAGCAACACCAACGAGATTCATGTGTTGCATTACAATGCATACCTGAAGAGGCAATACGGGGTAAACGATCTTCAACCTTATTTCGAAAAGCTGTATTATTCGCATGTGATGCATCTGGCCAAACCCGATCCTGCTTCTTTTGAATACCTGCTAAAGGATTCGGGACTGCTCGCCGGAGAAACCCTGTTTGTGGACGATACCCTGGCCAATGTAGAAGCGGCTTCAAAGATGGGTATCCGTGGTTTTCACTTGAACCCGCCCATGAAGCTTATCGACCTGAAAGGGATGGTACTCTGAGCAATTCAGGGATCGATCCAGTCGCCGTTTGTACGGATAAGGCTGATCAGTTCATCCACTGCCTGAGAGGAGGGTATGCTTTTTCTTACCACTTCTTTTCCCTTGTACAATGTAATTTTATCCAGACCGGCGCCTACGTATCCGTAATCAGCGTCGGCCATCTCGCCGGGACCGTTCACGATGCATCCCATCACAGCTATTTTCAGGTGGGTGAGGTGAGCGGTTCTGGATTTGATCTCCTTCAGTACGCGGGCGATATTGAACAAGGTGCGGCCGCAGGAAGGACACGCGATGTATTCGGTTTTGAAAGTGCGCATGCGACAGGCCTGGAGAATGCCCTTGGCAGTGGAATACACCTCAGAAGCAGTCATGTTGCCCACATTTCTCAGCCAGATGCCGTCGCCGAGCCCGTCAAGCAGCAGGGCGCCGAACGCGGCCCCGCTTTTTACCTGCAGGGTTTCGGGGTCATCTTCGGCGAAATTCAGGTTCACGATTACAGGGATGCGACACTCCGCCTGGTTTAGTGCCTCAAAGCTCCAGCGAAGGGCCCATACGGCGTCCCTGTCGAAAGTGCGGAGAATGACAATGGCCTTGTCGTCTGCTTTTAACTGCCGGATTAGTAAAGGTTCCAGTTCGTCCGTTCCGGCCAGCACCAGCCGTGGTTGAACATCCCTGCCCATGCCTTCGAGGTAAGCTTTGGCAGGAATGAGGGGCAGGGTATTATCGGGATGGTTTTCGGATAGCAACCATTCGTGCCAGTCGGTCAGCCTGACAGAACGTCCCGGTGAGCGAACGGGAATAGCGAAAGAGAATTCCGGTTCAGGTTGCAGCGCTTCATTGTCCCGGGCATCGGCAATGATCACGGGAAGCTTAGTGCCGCCGACGTTCAAAACCGGGTTTGATGGTCTCCGGGCGTATTCCACAGGGTTTACCGATTCCAGGGAGAATTTCCGCTTCCTGTCGTTTTCCTCCCTGGGGTAAAGACTGGCTAGTTTCCGGGCCACAGGGATCTCGAGCTCCGGGTCTTCAGTGAGGGAAACACGGATGGTATCGCCGATGCCCTCGGCAAGCAGGGCGCCAATGCCGGCTGCCGATTTGATCCGGCCGTCTTCCCCTTCCCCGGCCTCGGTAACGCCAAGGTGAATGGGATAGAGCCCGGTTTCTTCCTGCATGCGGTAGTACATCATGCGGGTTGCCTGCATCATCACGCGGGTGTTGCTGGCCTTCATGCTGATTACCAGGTTTTGGTATCCTTCATCGCGGAACACAGACAGGAATTCCATGGCTGATTCCACCATGCCTGCGGGGGTGTCGCCATACCGGCTCATGATACGGTCGGAAAGCGAGCCATGATTTACGCCTATCCGGATGGCTGTGCCGTATTGTTTGCAAATGGCAATGAGCGGCAGAAGCCTTTGCCGGATACGTTCCAGTTCTCCGGCATATTCATTTTCAGTATAATCGATCTGGCGGAACTGCTTTTTGTCGGCATAGTTACCGGGATTGATGCGCACCTTTTCCACCAGTCTGGCAGCAACCTCCGCCACAGCGGGATTGAAGTGAACGTCGGCCACAAGGGGAACCTTATATCCCCGGTTTTGCAGTTCTTTTCTGATCAGGGCAAGGTTTTCGGCCTCGCTGGTGCCCTGGGTGGTGAAGCGTACGAGTTCGCCCCCCGCCCGGATGATGCGGATGGCCTGCTCCACCGATGTCTCTGTATCCATGGTATTGGTATTGGCCATGGACTGGATGCGGATAGGGTAGTTCCCCCCAAGCATCAGATCGCCGATCTGCACGACCCTTGAAGTATATTGGGTTTCCATAAATATTCAGGCGTTATCGCGTCTCAAACGGCAACAAGGAGAGGTACGATTTTGTTTGAAAAACACTTATTTAATGCTCCATTCCATTCCGTCCTTCGTATCCTTCACCTCAATACCGAGCTGGTTCAGTTCATTGCGGATGAGGTCGGAGGTGGAGAAGTCCTTTCGGACGCGGGCTTCCTTTCTCAGGTTTATCAGGAGGTTCATGAGCGACGAGGTGAGTTTTTCCTGACCTGCCTGGGTATCTTCCTGCTTCAATCCCAGGATTTCGAACACAAACAGGTTGTACAAGTCATGGATGGCGCTGATGTCCTCAACTGTGAGCGATTCCTTACCGTCGACACAAGAGTTGATAAACTTCACCCCTTCGAACAGCTCGGCAATGAGTACCGGGCTGTTCAGGTCGTCGTTCATGGCGGCATAGCAACGGTTGCGCAGGTCTTCCACCGAATAGGACGAGGTGGCGGCAGGTTTGATTCGGTCGATGGCTTTAACCCCTGCCAGCAGGCGGTTCAGTCCTTTTTCGGAGCCTTTAAGAGCCTCGTTGGAGAAGTCGAGCGTACCCCTGTACTGGGCCTGGAGGATGAAGAAGCGGATGGTCATAGGGCTGTAGGCCTGTTCCAGCATGGCATGATCGCCGTTGAAGAGCTGGTATAGGGTGATGAAGTTGCCCAGGGAGCGGGCCATTTTCTGGCCGTTGATGGTGATCATGTTGTTGTGAATCCAGGTGCGCACGGGCTCATGACCGGTGGCGGCAACCGATTGGGCGATCTCGCATTCGTGATGCGGGAACAGGAGGTCCATTCCCCCTCCGTGGATATCGAAGGTTTCACCCAGGTACTTAGTGCTCATGGCCGAACACTCGAGGTGCCAGCCGGGGAAACCATCGCTCCAGCGCGAAGTCCAGCGCATGATATGTTCCGGCCCGGCTTTTTTCCAAAGGGCAAAATCAAAGCTGTTGCGTTTTTCCT